>JACIWR010000343.1 GCA_014360845.1 Anaerolineae bacterium | reverse complement strand
TTTGCAATATAAATCTGTGACAAATCAGCACTCTAATCTGTGGTTAGTGCGGCGGACGCCAGTCCGCCGCGCTGATAGGCTATGGAATGGTTCCGTGGAAAGGAATGAATGGCATATGAGCAGAAACTTTCTTAAATTTGCCTGGACACTTGGGTCGGTAGTCTTGATGACCTCAGCTCTGCTGCTATTGTTCAGTGGACAAGCGTGGGCTACCCCACCTGTTGAGGGGCCAACTATCTCCTTCGGTGGCTCTAATGATGTCGGAGTCATTTCGTCTTCCACCTGGACGGTGGCATTGGCTGACTTGGACAACGACGGCGATCTGGATATGGTCTCTGGCAGCGGGGCTGCTTCCGAGGGCGAGGTACGGGCGTGGCAGAACGACGGCACGCCTTTCGGCGGTACCTGGTCCTCTAGCGTGGTGAGCACTACTGCCGATGCGGTGAACGCGGTGGCTGTGGGTGACTTTGACCGGGATGGTAATCTGGACATCGTGGTTGGCTGCGGATCAGGAGAAGACTACGAGATGATCGTCTGGCAGAACGATGGCACACCGTTCGATGGCGGCTGGGTGGCGAACGACGTGGGTGCCAGCGTGGATCATGTGTTTGGCGTGGCAGTGGGTGACGTGGACAACGACGGCGACCTGGATGTGGTTTCCGCCAGCGCCAGTGGTGCGGATTATGAGATCATCGTCTGGGAGAATGAAGGCACACCTTTCAGCGGCCTATGGACGGGACACGACGTGGGCATTACCAGCGATACCGCTTGGTCTGTGGCTCTGGGGGATCTGGACGCCGATGGCTGGCTGGACGTCGTGGTCGGCACGGGCACAATGGAGGATTACGAAGTCATTGCTTGGCAGAACGACAGTACACCCTTCGACGGCATATGGTTTCAGCGCGACGTTGGAAGCACAGAGGCCGGGGCGCGAGCTATTATCATCGGGGACTGGGATGGCGACGGTGACGCGGACATCGCCTCGGCGGGTGGTTCTGGTGCTGGCGGCACATGCGAAATCGTGGTCTGGCAGAACGACGGTACACCGTTCTATAGTGTGTGGAGCGGCAACCAGGTTGGCATTGCTACCAACTGGCTCTTTGCTCTGACAGCAGCTGATTTGGACAATGACGGCGACCTTGATCTCATCACCGGAGGCGGCACGGATAACGATTACGAGGTCGTTGCCTGGCAGAACAGCGCCAGTCCTTTTAGCGGTGGATGGGCACTGGCTACCCTGGGCAGCAGCGTGGCCAATGTGCGGGCGGTGGCTGCCGGAGATCTGGACAGCGACGGCGATATGGACGTCGTCTCCAGCAGCGAGTCTGGGGAGGATTACGAGCTCATCGTCTGGGAGAACACATTGCTCCACCGCAATATGCCATTCGATGGCGACGGCAGCCTCACTGGCACCAGTGCGGACGACATCAATGCTCTGTCCATTGTTGACCTGGATGGGGATGGCGACCTTGACGTGATAACCGGCGCCGGCAGCGATGCGGCTGTGAACGTGGTTGCCTGGCAGAACAATGGCTCGCCCTTTGACGGTACATGGAGTTCATCTGGCATCGGCGCAGCAGGCAGCGACGTTTGGGCAATTGCCGTCGGCGACCTGGATAACGACGGCCGACCGGACGTGGTGTCTGGTGCCAGTTCGACTCCGCGCCTGCAAATGTGGCAGAACGATGGCACACCTTTTAATGGAGCCTGGCCCAGTTATACACTCACCGAGCCGCCAGCGGCAGTGGATAGCCTGGCCTTGGGTGACTTGGACAACGATGGTGACCTGGACCTGGTGGTAGGCACAGGGCCTCATTTTACATATGCGGCCAGTGATAGTTACAGGATTCTCGTGTATGAGAATGATGGCACGCCTTTCGATGGCACGTGGGGCACGATTACCAATGTGGCTATCATCTCCTACACCGTGCATGCTCTGGCCCTGGGCGACCTGGACAGCGACGGTTGGCAGGATGTAGTCGCTGGCGTGCATCACGCGCCCGGCTTGGGGAGTGAAGAGGACCCAGTACCCTCCTCGGAGTGGCCCGACGTCTACGAGTTGCGTGCCTACCGCAACGATGGTACGCCCTTTGCCGGTATTTGGGGGGAGACCAACGTAGGCCGCGATCCAGAAACGGTTACTTTCGAGACAGGCCACTATCATGGCTATTGGGGGGCTGCAGTGTGGGCAGTAGCTTTGTCCGATCTGGACAACGACGGCGATTTGGATATCATTTCTTGCGACGGCATTGAAGCTGATTACCAGATCAAGGTTTGGGAGAATGATGGCACACCATTTGATGGCCAGCCTCAGGAGCAGCATTGGACATGGTCCCCCACGGCCGTTTGGTTTGGCCAATCGGTGCCGTGGATGAACGGTTCGGCCTATGCTGTGGACACAACCGATTTTAACGCCGACGGCTGGCCCGACTTGGTAACGGGTAGTTCGTGGGGTGAGGTGTATGAAATCATCACTTGGGAGAACAGTGGAGAACCATTTGGGGATAATATCACTGACACGACATGGATTCGGCGTAACGTTGGCAGCGCTAGTAACACGCACGCCTACGCAGTGGGTACGGCTGACCTGGATGAGGACGGCGATCCGGACATTGTCTCTGGGCATAGCGTCTTGGATCGTTCATATAACCCAGCGCCTTATGAACTCATGACTTGGCAGAACCAGGGTGGCAGCATTACCGAGTATGTGATCAGTACGGCCCCGGCGCAAATAACCGAAGGAAGCACGGATGACTTGCTCCGTATCTCGGTATCTCATAACGGCCTCGCCTCGGACAACGACGCAGAGTTGGCCGAGTGGAGGCTCCTGTTCGAGGAGTCGTCTGGTGATCCTCTCTCTTCGGACGAGGCCAACGCGCTGATTGAGACCCTCTACGTCTATCGCGACACCAACGGCAATCAGACCTGGCAGATTGACGACACGCCAATTCTCACTGTGACCAATCTCTCCCTGACTGATGGCGTTCAGGTGCTCACCTTCACCAACGATGATCCTTGGGTACGACAGACCATCACCAGCGCTAACCACTATTTCGTGGTGGTCGAAGCCAAAGGCGGGGCGGCAGCACAGACGCCCAGCCAAGTGATGGTAACCTTTGATCCTGACGCAGATTCCATCGTCAGAGATCGGGTAGAGGACACCTCGGTCTCCATCAGGGATACGGTACCGGTTTCCACGGACTTAATTACCTTCGTGGGACCTTCAACCCATGTGTTGATTGAGACAGCGCCTGATGGCACAGGAGAAGAAGTGGGGGATGTGTCTCTCAGTGCTGGTGATAGTCTGACCGTATATGCTATCGCCAGAGATGCCGGTGAGCACTTTGTCGCAAATGTGGCTGTGACCTGGGTTCTGACCAACACCACTGGCGGAGTAGTGGGTGGTGATCTGGTGCCCGCAGGCGACAATCGCAGCGCGACATTCACTGGCCACCTCGTGGGCACGACCCGGATCGAGGCTCAGCATGCTACTCTGGATGATGATGTCACCGGTGTGATAACCGTAACACCTGGCGCGCCGGCGAGCATTGCTTTGAGCGTGGTGCCCGATGAGACGACGGTGGACGGCAGCATAGCGTTGACGGCCACGGTTCGCGATCAGCACGATAACCCGGTGCCCGATGCCGGTGTCAGCTTCAGCACGGCCCTGCCCACGGGCGTGTTGACGCCGGAGGTGGACGTCACCGACGCGTTGGGGGAGGCGCATTCTACTTTGACGGCTACCGCGCCGGGCACGGGGATGGTCACAGCCACGGTGAACGGCTTGGAGGCAGCCTCAGCAGTGACTTTCACCGTGGGGGCGTTGGATTACATCGTGTTGTCTCCTGCGTCGGTGACGATTGCTGCCGGTTCTGCGCAAGCATACACTGCCGAAGCCTTCGACAGTCTGGGGCACAGTCTGGGCGATGTTACATCTGGGACTGTTTTCAGTATCTCGACAGAAGCCGATGGCGAGTGTGTAGACAATATCTGCACGGCGCGCAAGGTCGGCACCTGGACCGTAACCGGTGTCTACCAGGGGAAGCAGGACAACGCTTCACTGACAGTGGAACCTGGCGAACTGCATCACTTCTACGTGGATGCCCCCGACTCCGGCCAGGCGGGGATTCCTTTCCGGGTGACTATCACCGCTCTGGATCCGTTCGACAATGTGATCACTGACTTCGCAGCAGATGTCACTCTGGCTACAGATGCAGGAACTATCAGCCCCGCGATTGCCCCCGCTGCCGGGTTCGTCAATGGTGTGTGGCAGGGTTGGGTAACCCTTTCCCAGGGTGGTAACCGGCTGGTGATAGCCACTTACGAGGGGAGGACGGGACAGGATACCATAGAGTTATCCGCGCCCTCTCAAGAAAATTTCATGGTCTATTTGCCTATTGTCCTCAGACAATAAAAAAGTGCGACGCACTTGGAAAGTGCGTCGCACCTGGCACCTGGATTAAATGCGCCGGTAAGTAATCTTACTGTAACCGCTGCCGTAGGGTGTTTGCCACGGGTCTCCACCGGGATCGCTGCGTGTGCCCTCACATACTCCCAGCCCCGCCTCCTCGGCGCAGAAGAGGTAATCGTGAGCCCCATCCATCCCCCAGGTCCACTCT
>JACIWR010000342.1 GCA_014360845.1 Anaerolineae bacterium | reverse complement strand
GTTACTACTCAGGCTAGCAGGCGCACTGTCCTCCCCAGGCTCGTAGCCCCCGTCCCGGGGGCGTCTCGGCTGAGAAAACCGCGCAAAAGACAGCATCTTGCCGCATGGAACGTCCCCGGGACGGGAACTTGGAGCATAGGCTGAGTAGTCACGTCAATTGTTGGTTTGAACCGTTACGAATCTGAAACCGAAAACTATCTGAAGGAGTTGTCTATGCGTATCGCCTTGATCTTTCCTCGTACTCGTTACCCATCGGGGCAGCCGCCCCTGGGTATTCTTTACCTGGCGGCCTACTTGCGGCAGCATGTGGACTGTGAAATTGACGTCATTGACCCCACCTTCGAGCACCAGCCCCTGGCCTACATGGAAACGGCGCTCAAGGCCAAACCCTACGACCTGGTAGGCATCTCCGTGATGACCCCCATGCTGAACGAGGCGCTGTTCGCCTCGCGAGTGGCCAAAGGCTTACCCCACAATCCGCTGGTGGTGTGGGGCGGACCACATCCCACCGTCATGCCCGAGCAGACTATGAGTTACTCTGAAGTAGACGCTATCTGTGTGGGGGAAGGGGAGGAGACGTTTCTGGAGTTGATTCAGCACGGAGGTGACCCGCGCGAGGTGGCAGGGATGTGGTATCGGGTCAACGGGGACATCGTGCGCAATCCGCCCCGTCCAATGATCGCCGACATCTCCCAGCTTCCCTTTCCGGCCCGCGATTTGATCCCTATGGAAACCTACATCCGTGCCTGGTACAGCCTCACCGCCGCCGACCCCGACCTGACCGGCACCTCGGTCATCGGCTCGCGGGGCTGTCCCTATTCCTGCACCTACTGCCAGCCGACATTACGGCACATCTTTGGCCGAAAGGTACGGCGGCGGAGCGTGGACAATATCATCGCCGAACTCGAACACTTGAAGGCAGCTTACAACATCCAGGCCTTTATGTTCGAGGATGACACTTTCATCGCCAACGGAGGATGGGCCTACGAGTTCTGCGAGAAGTTGCGCACCTCCGGGCTGGATTTGAAATGGGGTTGCAATGTGCGTGCCGACCTGGTGCGGCGCGATCTGTTGGTGGCCATGCGCGACGCCGGTCTGGTGCAGATGAACATGGGCATCGAGAGCGGTTCGCAACGCATCCTGGACGAAATCTACAACAAGCGCATCACTGTGGAACAGGTGGAACAGGCGGCAGCTATGGCCCATGAGCTGGGGATTCGCGTGGGAGGGTACTTCATGATCGGCGCGCCTACCGAGACGGTCGAAGAGGTGCGGCGCACCATCTCTTTCGCTGTCCGCCTGCCCATTGACGAGGCCGCTTTCAACGTGACCACGCCCCTGCCGGGCACTATCCTTTGGGAGCAGACCAAGGACCTCATCGCCGAGGACCTGACGCACTTCGATTACTACAAGGCTCCGGTGTACAAGGCTGGTCAGGTGATCCCCGCCCGCAAGTTGGACCTTTTGAAAAAATGGGCTTACCTGCGCTTCTATGCTTTCACCCCACGGCGGGCCGTGCGGGTGATATGGAACACGTTGACCAACATGGCCGGATTGCGTAAGCTGCTTTTACGCATGAAGCGCTTCTAAACCGTGCCGCCACGCCGGGGCGCAGCCATGTGCCCCGGCGTTAAAGTGCCTCCAGCGCCTCGCGCACTTTGTGGGTCAACTCTGCCGGGGTAAAAGGCTTTTGGAGAAAGATCACGTCCGGCTCCAGGATGCCGTGGCGGACGATGGCCTCGTCGGTGTAACCGGACATGTACAGCACCTTCATCTGCGGTTGTCGGGACGCCAGGCGCTCCGCCAAATCCCGCCCGCTCATTCCCCCGGGCATGACCACATCGGTCACCAGCAAATGGATGGGACCCTTGTGCTCCGCGCAGACACGCATCGCCTCTTCGCCATCCCGCGCCACCAGCACGGTATAGCCGCTTTCTGCCAGTACCCGTCGTGCCAGCTCGCGCACCATGTCGGCATCCTCCACCAGCAGCACGGTCTCCCCACCCAGCAGCAGCTCCTCCGGCCTGGTTTCCCGCTTCCCCACCCGTCCTGCTTCCTCGATGCGCGGCAGATATATCCGGAAAGTCGTCCCCTGCCCCACCTCGCTGTAGACGGTGATGTGCCCCCCGCTTTGCTTGATGATGCCGTACACGGTGGCCAGCCCCAACCCCGTCCCCTCCCCCACATCCTTGGTGGTGAAGAAAGGCTCGAAGAGGTGAGACATGGTCTCCTCGTCCATGCCCACCCCGCTGTCGCTCACGGCCAACATGACATAGGGGCCCGGTTCCACCTCCAGATAGCGGTGGGCGTAGTCCTCGTCCAGGTACACGTTCTTCGTCTCGATGGTCAACTTGCCCCCACGCGGCATGGCGTCGCGGGCGTTGACCGCCAGATTCATGATCACCTGGTCTAGCTGCCCCGGATCGGCGCGCACCTGTCCCAGGTCGGGCGCCAGGATGGTGACCAGTTCAATGTCCTCACCGATGAGGCGGCGTAGCATCTTCTCGATGTTGGTCACCACCACGTTGAGGTTCAGCACCTTGGGCTGCAGTATCTGCTTGCGGCTGAAAGCCAGCAGTTGGCGGGTCAGAGCGGCAGCACGGTCGGCAGCGGTCTTGATCTCCTCCACGTCCCGGCGCAGGGGGTCGCCGGGCCCCAGGCTCATCAGCAGGAACTCGGCGTTGCCGATGATGGCCGTCAGCAGGTTGTTGAAGTCGTGAGCCACACCGCCGGCCAGACGCCCCACGGCCTCCATCTTCTGCGCCTGAATCAATTGGGCCTGGGTACGCTCCAGCTCTTCCAGGCTGTTCTGCAGATTCTCCAGCAGTTCGACCTTGCGCCAGGCGGCGGCCATCTGGTGAGCGAAGGCGGTGATGGCCGGTACATCCGCCTCGGTCAAATCGTCCGACTGCACGGAGAGTACGCCGATGACCTCATCACCCACAATGAGAGGGGCAACTATGAAGCTACGACTCTGCAATATTCTGGTCACCTGCTCAGCCCTCTCTTTGATGGACGGCGGTAACACCTGCCGCAAGAGCTCCACGGTGTCCAGTCGGCAAACGGCCTGCCTCTCTCGCACCACAGTTCGATATACATCCATCTTTTCGATGGGGATCAAAAGATCAGCAAGCTGGATGCCCACCAGCTCCTCGATGGCCAGCAGGACCTCGTCCTCGTAACTCGCGTAGCGCAGGGACAATTTGTCCCTACTTTCATCTGCGGCAAAAACCATGCAGGAAAAGCCGAGTTTCCTGAACTCTTCCGCGGCGGCGGCGAAGATCTCATCGAGGGTCAGAGCCTGTTCCATGGCCAGGGCAGCCGCGTTGAATGACTCCAGCAGGCGCGCGGCCCGCTTGCGAGCGGTGATGTTCAAGACACCAGCAATGGCCCCTACATAGTTCCCATTATCATCGAGAACGGGAGCCGTTTCCAGAAGCGCGTATACCCTGCGACCATCCTTGCCGATAAACTCAAACTCGTGCTGCTCGCTAACGCCTCGCCGGCGACGTTCCAAATAGCGTTGGGCCAGCTCCACCCCGCGCTCATCCATAAACGAGAACAAATGCTTGCCCACCATTTCCTGAGCGGTGTAGCCCAACATCTCCGCCATGCGGGGATTGACGAAGGTGGTGCGAGCCTCGTGGTCAATGACCCAGATTCCCTCTTGAGCCAGCTCCACCAATTGGCGGTATTTCTCCTCGCTCGCCCGCAGGGCCGCCTGTTCGCAGGCCAATTGCGCCTGATAGAAACTGTTCTCCAGAACCGAGGGCAGTTGGTAAAGATAACCGACATTTTTGACGACGTAATCTACAGCGCCCAGGCGCAAAGCCTGCACCGCCACCTCCTCGTCTCCGCGACCGGTGACAAAGACGACGGGTATGTCTATGCCGCGTACCTGACGCAGTTCCTTCACTATCTCCAGGGCGTTCAGGCCGGGCAGGTTGTAATCGAGCAGCAGGAGGTCGTAATCAGCGCTCGCCTCTCGATCCCGCAGGCGTTGCAACACCTCAACGGCGGTGTTAACCACCTCCAGTCGGATATGGGGGGCATGCCGTTCCAGATGGCGGCGGGTCAAATCAATGTCATCGGCATTGTGTTCGGCGTACAGCACGCGCAGAGGACGCGAGCGACGGGACATCTCGGCCTGGAAACGATGATACGCATCTTCCAGGGTCACGGGCAGGCGCGCCAGATAATCACCGTGTTTGACGATGTAATCATCGGCCCCGGCCTTCATCACGGCCACGGCGGTCTCTTCGTCTCCTTGTCCGGTGATAATGATTACGGCCAGTGGCAGAGCATGCTCGCGGATGTAGCGCAGCAGGTCCAACCCGTCACCGTCGGGCAGGCGCAGGTCAGTAAGGACCACGTCATAGGGCAGGGTGTCGGGCTGCTGCAGACGAGCCAGGGCGTCGCTGAGGGTAGTAACGGCATCCATATGAAAATGGGGGGCGCTTTTGCTCAGCTCCCGTCGAGCCAAATCGGCATCGCGCGCATCATCTTCCACATAAAGAATATTCATCGCTCCACCTCTTTTTCCTGTGCTGCTGCCTGGACGGGCTGGAAAGCCTGTTCCACTGTAGGGCGGGTCGGGATCGGCTTAGAACCGACAGGATG
>JACIWR010000341.1 GCA_014360845.1 Anaerolineae bacterium | reverse complement strand
GAGCTCGAAGCCCCAGGCTGAGCGGCGGAAGGGCGCTGCAAGCGCCCTGAAAGTTGTCTGGAAGGCCCAATAGCCCGCTTGCAGCGGGCTCGGGCTGCTCAGCCCTGAGCTCTCGGCCTGAGCCGCGCCGAAGGCTTCAGCTCGGGGCGGGTAAGCCCCCGGCCAGCTTCTGTAACCCGAATGATTTCTTAAACTTCCTGAAGCCCCAAACCCCAGGGCGGGTTAGGCTCGGTTGGAAACGTAGATATACGTAGAATATCGGTACGCACTGGCATTAATGCGTAAATTTCCCGTAAACTATTATAGCACATTTCTGGCCGACCGAGGGTAGAGCCTTTGTAAAAATGGTGGACAATCCGTAGAAGTTTGGCATGGGAAGGGTTTGGTTGGGACGGAGAGAGATTTTCCCCGCTTGCCATCCGTCCATTTTCGTGCTACACTTGAACGCGCTTTTCTGTTACGACATGCAATGCGAAGATCAAAGGAGATGCGATGGATCTGCTGACTTCACTGTTGGAGACGAAGGAGTTATCCTCCCCGCTGCCGGAAGATGTGGCCCCGGGCCTGGCTCACGTTTTGGGGGAGGTGGCAGGGCTGGAGGTCTACCCCCGCTCCATTGTCGCTCTGGAGGGGACGGTGTTTTTCCTGGGACGACGGGGGCAGACCAAGTGGTTAGGCCTGGTGTATCGAGAGGGGTCTGCCAGGGCTGCTCGTTTTGATGGAGAGGAGCGGGAGATAGAGTTGGGACAGCCGCTTATTCTCCGGCTGTGTCCCACCAATCACGCTAACGCCGTCGCTTTGCGCCGCACTCTGCCATTCACCGCGCCCCGGCTGGTGGGTGCTCGTAAATCCTTTGGCTTTGGCGATCGGCTGGGGCTGGCCACGCCGGGGCACGTGCGCGCTTTGCGTCGGGCTCTGCGCTCTGCTGAAGGATACGTGGTGCCCGTCTTCGCGCAACAGTCCATCCGCGAGATGGAGCGCAGTGGACGCACACCGGAGCAGGTGCTGGACGATGCTATGTGGGGTGTGTTCCAGGAGGGCTGGCGAGACGGGTTCGGGGCGGACGCCGACCACCTGAAGACGACCGCCGATGTGGACGCTTGTGTGGAAGCGGGCTACACCATGTACACGGTAGATCCCGGCGATCACGTGGACAACGCAGCGGTGACCGCCGATCGCGATGAATTGCGGCGGCGGGTGGAGATGTTGCCCTGGGACGTGCTGGAGAGTTCCCCTCAGGGGCTGCGCGATTTTTACGTGGGTAAAACCTTTGTCCTGGGGGCCGGGGTGGTGATTTGCCTGTCCGAGGAGACCCTCCTCCGCGCTGCGGTCAAGTATGGCCGGGCGGTGGCCCACACGACCACCATGTACCGGCATCTGGTCGAACGCATGGGGGAGGGAGGATGCTTTGAGTTGGAAGTGTCGGTGGATGAGACGGAGACGCCGACCACGCCGGAGGAGCACTTCTTCGTCGCCAGTGAACTCAAGCGCCTGGGGGTGCAGTGGGTGAGCCTGGCCCCGCGTTACCTGGGCCGTTTCGAGAAGGGCGTGGATTACATCGGGGACCTGGAGTCCTTCGCCACCGATTTTGCCCAGCACGTAGTCATTGCCCGCACCATGGGCCCCTACAAATTGAGCGTGCACTCTGGCTCCGATAAGTTCAGCATCTACCCCGTTGTCTCTCGCCTGGCCGGCGAGCTGTTGCACCTCAAGACGGCCGGCACCAGTTATCTGGAAGCTTTGCGCGCCTTGTCCAGCATCAACCCCGCATTTTTCCGCGAGATACTCACTTTTGCCCGCGAGCGCTATCCCATGGACCGGGCTACCTATCATGTCTCTGCTGACCTGTCGAAGGTGCCGGCGGCGGAGCAGTTTTCCGATGCAGGGTTGACCAGCGTGTTGGACACTTTCGACGGGCGACAGGTGTTGCACGTTACTTTTGGCTCAGTGTTGACCGGTACGGATGCGCACGGCGGCTATCGCTTCCGGGAGCGGCTGCTGGAAGCGTTGCAGGCTCACGAGGAGGTCTACTATGACGCTCTGGAAACGCATCTGAGCCGGCATGTGGAACCATTTGTCAAGGGGGAGTGCTAGATGAACAACTGGAAGTTGAGCATTGTCCTGTCTACTCATCAGGCCAGCTTCAACGCTGTGGCCTTCAAGGGCGATTTCGAGGAAAACGTGGCCAAAATCGCCACCTGGGGCTACGAGGGTGTGGAGTTGGCCATCCGTGATCCCAAGCTGGTGGATGGCGAACAGTTGCTGGCCGTGCTGAACCGCTACAACCTGGAGGTGCCGGCCATCGGTACTGGCCAGGCCTGGGGTGAGGAGGGATTATCCTTCACCGATCCCGATGAAAGCGTGCGCCAGGCGGCCATCCAGCGCGTGCGGGAGCACGTACCTTTTGCCGCGCGTTCTGGGGCGGTGATCGTGATCGGCCTGTTGCGTGGTCTGGTCAAGCCTGGTGTAAGTCCACAGCAGGCCTACGATTGGCTGGTGGAGGCGTTGCAGGCCTGTGCCGAGGCGGCGCGTCCGGCGGGGGTGCGGCTGGCCCTGGAACCCATCAACCGCTTTGAGACCACGTTGATCAACAATGTGGCTCAGGGTCTGCAGCTCATCGCCGACGTGGGGGCCGACAACTTCGGCTTGCTGCTCGATACCTTCCACATGAACATCGAAGAGCCGAGCATCGAGGAGAGCATCCGCGCGGCCGGTGAACGTCTCTTCCACTTCCACGTGGCCGACTCCAACCGCTGGTATCCCGGCGCGGGGCACGTGGATTTTGCCTCGGTGTTGGCCACGCTGCGGGAAATCGGTTACACAGGCTACATCTCTGGCGAATTCATGCCTGAGCCCGACGCCGATACGGCGGCGCAGCGGGCCATCGCCTATTTGCGGTCACTGTAGGATGGGGCGACATCTGTCCTACGCAGCACTGGGGGAGAGGACATGGAGTTTGATAGGGCGCGACAACTGATTCGTGAATTCAAGGGGGAGGCTTATGCCTTTGGCGCGGGAGCCCTGGAGCGTAGCGGGACGTTGGCGGCGCAGCTTGCCCGGCAGGCGGTGATCGTTCGTGGCAGTTCACCGGCCAGTCAACGCGTGGCCGAGGAGGTGAAACGAGCGCTGCAGGCTGCCGATGTGCAGGTGTTGGGCGAGATTGAAGGGGCCAGACCCAACGCTCCGCGCGAGGATGTTCTTCGCATAGTGAACGAATTGAGTGAGCTGCGTGGCAGTGAGCCCTGGAGCATTATCGTCATCGGCGGGGGCAGTGCCATTGACGCTGCCAAGGCGGCCAATGTGTTGCTCACCCTGGGGGGCGAGATTGACCGCTACTTCGGTGTGGGGCAGGTGACAGAAGCCTTGTCCACCGACAGGCGCGAGTTGTTGCCTCTGCTGGCCGTGCAGACAGCGGCCAGCTCCGCCGCCCACCTGACCAGATACTCCAACATCACTGATCTGACCAGGGGCCAGAAGAAGCTCATCGTGGACGAGGCCATCGTCCCACCCCGGGCCGTCTTCCAGTATGACGTGACCGTCTCCATGTCGCGCGAATTCACGCTGGATGGGGCCTTCGACGGCATCGCCCATTGTCTGGAGGTCTTTCTCGGAGCGGTGGGCAAGGCGAACTACGAGCGCATCGCCAAGGTGGCGACCACGGGCATCCGCCTGATTGTGAACCACGTCCAGCGCGCGGCCACCGCTCCCGACGATCTGACGGCGCGGGAAGCTTTAGGCCTGGGCACTGATTTGGGCGGGTATGCCATCATGCTGGGCGGCACCAGCGGCGGCCATCTGACCAGCTTCTCGTTGGTGGACATTCTGCCTCACGGGCGGGCCTGCGCTATCATGAATCCCTACTACATCGTTTTCTACGCGCCGGCTATCGAAGCTCCGTTGCGGGCTGTGGGGCGCATCTATCAGGAGGCAGGGTTAACTACGGCGGACGTGGAGGCGCTCTCCGGTCGCGATTTGGGGTTGGCTGTGGCCGAGGCCATGATCGAGCTCTCGCGGCGGGTGGAATTCCCCACAACTTTGCGGGAAGTGCCCGGCTTCACGCTTGAGCACATCAGGCGGGCCCTGACGGCGGCCAAAGACCCCCAGTTGCGGATGAAGCTGCAGAACATGCCGGTGCCACTCACGGCGGAGATGGTGGACGAGTACATGGGCAGTGTGCTCCTCGCCGCCCGCGATGGAGACCTGTCTCTGATCAAAAACGTCCCCTAGCCGCCAACCTGCCGCCCGATCTGTAGGGCAGGTTGGCGGCGGTACTGTCCCAGAGCTTGCCAAGGCTTGCCTGCTCCTTTGCTGGCTCAACTGTCTTGTGCAAGGATGGAGCAGCCTACCTGCCGCTCGGTCCGGTAGCCAGGTGGCAGGTAGGCGGCGGGACGGTCTGTCATCGGAGAGGCTGAGGCCGAGTAGCAGGTTGCGGTCAGGATGGCGGTCTTTTCCATCCCGCCGCCAACCTGCCTTACTTCGGTTGAGAGAGCCCTACCCGCCGCTCGAACCGTAGGGCGGGTTGGGCTCGGTTGAGCCGGTCAGATCGGCAGGTAGGCGGCTCTTGGTACTTTCTCACATGATGATGGCGCTGGGGAGATGTGCGAAGCCAAGGGGCTGCACTGTAGCCGCCGCCAACCTGCCCTACTTCGGTTGAGAGAGCCC
>JACIWR010000340.1 GCA_014360845.1 Anaerolineae bacterium | reverse complement strand
TGAATCGGGCAGCATACTGTCAACGAATGGTGGAACGAATAAGCGAATGACCATCATCGCGGTCTATTCGTTTATTCGTTGAATATTCGTTGACAGAGAACTTGCCCGAGCCAAGCAACGCATAAATTATAATGTGGTAGGGGCGACCCCTTGCGGTCGCCCCGGCGGGCCGATTTGCCCGCTGGATCCGGCCACAAGGCGTAGCTATTTTCTCTTGAGAGCTTTTCGGGGCTTCAAAAGTGTAAACCTATTTCCTCCAGAAAATGAACCATCCCTTCTCCGAGTTGGGTAGAAGCCCAATCGCATTGGGCGGAGGCCTGGAAAGTGGCCTGCCATCCTGATTTTGACGGCCAACGCGGTTGGCTTGCTACCCACGCATTTGTGGTCTTTGAAACGGCAATTGGTATTAGAATATTGAAAAGCCTTGGGAAACGGGAGGCATTTCCCTTTAGGACACGCACGAGCGAGGCAAGCATTCCGAGCGGAGCGCAGCGGAGTCGAAGAATGCTTGCCCCTGATAACGAAATGTTGTATCTTCTCAATGATTTGGGGTAGGGGCAGGTCTTGCACCTGCCCGCCTGGGCGACCGCAAGGGTTCGCCCCTACATTTTGAGAAGATACGAAATGTTCCCTTGGGGAACCGCCACGAGTTGAGGGCCAGGGGCTGCGGGACCTGCTCCGCGCCGCCGGTTCACAATGGCGTAAGGGGAGCTCGATCGGCTGGGCCATGCCAGACGGCGGTGTTATCATGCCACACCCAGCCGGGGGCGTCCAGTTCCAGTGGCAGTCGGGGCCAGCCGGCGTTGATGCGGGCCAGGGTTTCTTCCCAGTTCCTCACGCCACCCAGCGCGCCGGCAACTTCCACACAGCAGGCCCCTGTGGCCGCGGCCACGTTCAGGGCGTGAGAGGGCGAGGAATCACGTAGCAGTGCTGCCAGGAAACCGGCAATGGCCGCGTCGCCCGTGCCCACGGTGGACACTACGGCCTCTGGTCGGAAGCAAGGGGCCCATAGCTGCCGATCGGCCCACGAGTCCGGGTTGGATGGCGCGCCGCACCCTAGCCCTGGCAAGGTCTTGGCGGTGCGCAGGTAGATGCCGCGCATGCCCAGTTTCAGAAGCGCCATCTTGGCCCCCATAGCCAGGGCCTCGTCGGCCAGGGAGACAATCTCCGCCACGCTAAGGGCCTGCAAAATGTTCGCTGCACCGACCTGCGCGGTCAATTGGTCAAAGCGCTGGCGCCGCAGCATGAAGAGCAGTTCCTCGCCACTGGGCACGAAGATGTCTACATGGGGTAATGTGCGTGCCAGAATCGCCCGCCAATCGGCTTGCCCACTGGGTCCGGCCGGGTCGGGCATGGCCAGGTCGAGGGAGGTGGTGACGCCGGTTTCTTTGGCGCGCCGGAACATCTCGGCCAGGGCGCGCCCTCCGGCGGCATACAGGCGGCTCATCAGCGGGGGGTAGCCGAAGTGAAAGAGACGGGCCTGGGCCAGCAGGTCGTAGCGTATGTCCTCCACGCTGAAAGTGTGATTGGTCCCGGCATAGTGCAGGAAGAGGCGGTCTACGCCTGGCGGGTCAATGACCAGGGTGTAAGAGCTGGCTTCGCCAGGGACGATTACCATGCCCTGGGCCAGCTCCGGATCGTGGCTACTCACCAGCTCCATGATAGCCCGGCCCCACAGGTCATCGCCGATTTTGCCCATCAATTGGGTGCGGATCCCCAGGCGATGCAGGTTGATGCCGGCGTTGGAGACGGCTCCCCCCGTGCTGAGGGTCGCCGGACCGACCTCGGTCAGCCGGCCAGGGGCCAGGTAAGCCGCCAGATCGCTGCCCAGGTCGGCCACAAATTGGGGGATGATGTCCAGGCAGATATGCCCGGCTACAATCGCTTCGATCATCGGCGCGTCTTCCCTGCGTATCTTGCTATATGGGATGTCTAGCTACCCGACAGTTTTGACCGAGGACCGCTGCGCAGGGTACAAGGGAACGGCTTCACGGCCGAGAGGAAACATCCTGAGCGGAGCGTAGCGGAGTCGAAGGATGCGGGACTCGGTCTTTCGTCATCCTTCGACTCCGTGCGCCCCCCTCGCTGCCGCTTCGGGACTCACTTCGCCCAGGATGACTGCTCCAAGTGCAGCGCAGGATGCGGCGGGGCCATGCCCCGCCCTGCTGACTGTGTCTCTTGCCATAGCGGAATGTCAGAGTTCCGAAGTCGCGAAGACCTCGGAACTCTGGAATTAACTCGCGCGTTTGGTCGCTATGTGCGATACCTGGTCGAAGCTGGGTTTCAGGGCGCTGTAGAGGGTGCGGTATACGGGGTACAATTCGCGGTAGAGAGCGGTGTTCTCTGGTACCGGTTCGGTGCGCTGGACCACTTCGATGGTCTGCCGGCAGGCCTCGGCCACGTCCTTGTAAACTCCGGCTCCCACCCCGGCCAGCAAAGCCGCTCCGTAAGCCGCTCCCTCGGTGACATTGATCACCACCAGCTCGCTATCGAACACATCGGCCAGAATCTGACGCCACAACTCGCTGCGTGCGCCCCCTCCCGAGGCCCGGACCTGGTGAATCTCCGTGCCCAGGTTCTTCATCAGCTCCAGGGAATCGCGGAGTCCGTAAGCTACTCCTTCCAGCACCGCCCGGACGAGGTGCCTTTTGTCGTGGCGCAGGGTCAGCCCCATGAATACCCCTCGCGCGTTCGGGTCGGGATAAGGAGTCCGCTCACCGGTTAGATAGGGCAGGAAGAGCAGTCCCTCACAACCGGCCGGAGCGCTGGCGGCCTCGGCGGTGAGAAGCTCGTAGGGGTCCTGGCCCAGCAGGGAGGCCATTTCCTTCTCCGTCTGTCCCAGGGTATCGCGGAACCAGCGGAAGCTCCCGCCAGCGGAGAGCATCACGCCCATTAGGTGCCATTTGCCGGGCACGGCGTGGCAGAAGGCGTGCAGCCGTCCCTCCGGCTCGATCACGAATTCATCGGTGGAGGCGAAGACGACCCCGGATGTGCCTATTGTCACCGAGATGAGGCCGGTCTCGATGATGCCGCTGCCCACTGCCTGGGCGGCCTGGTCGCCGCCACCGCCCACGACCGGCGTGCCAGCCTTGAGCCCGGTGACCTCGGCCACTGCCTGAGAGACGTATCCACTGACGACGGGGGACTCGTAGCATTCCGGCAGCCATTCCGCGGGGATGTCCAGGGCCTCCAGCATGTCCTGGGACCAACGGCGGCGGCCCACATCGAAAAGCGAGGTGCCGGAGGCGTCGGAGACCTCGGTGGCGAATTCGCCGGTCAGGCGATAGCGGATGTAATCTTTGGGCAGGAGGACTTTGGCCACCTGCTCGTAGATTTCGGGCTCGTGTTCTCGCACCCAGATGATCTTGGGGGCGGTGAAACCGGGTAGTACCGGGTTCCCGGTCAATTGCAGGACGCGCTGGGGGCCTACCCGCTCGGTGATCCAGGCGCATTGGGGGCCGGTGCGCTGGTCGTTCCACATGATACAGGGGCGCAGGACGGCGCCCTCTTTGTTCAAAAGGACCAGGCCGTGCATCTGCCCCGTGAGGCCCACTCCCATGACCTGGTCGGGGGGGACTTGGCTGGTGGTCAGCACCTTTCTGATGCTCTCCACGGTGGCCTGCCACCAATCCTGGGGGTTTTGTTCGGCCCATTGGGGTTGGGGGGTGTACATGGGGTATTCCACGGTCGCGCTGGCGGTCACCTGGCCTTTTTCGGTGATGAGCAAGGATTTGCTGCCGGTGGTTCCCACGTCTATGCCCAGAAAGTAAGCCATGGTTCACCTCCACTTATACCTGTAACACAGGCTTAAGCCTGTGTTACATCTGGCAACGGTGGTAATTTCTCCGGGTGGAGTGCTCGCATCCGGATCAGGTAGGCCTCCAGCCAGCCGCGGGCCTTATCGGGATGAGTGGTGGCCCAGATGACTTTCTCGTGGTCGAGGCTGTTGATTCGGTCGTTGGCTGCGCGTAGAGCGTCCATGCAGTTGCGCAGGGCCTGTTCCACCGGCATGCGCTCGGGGTTGATGTCAATGCCGAAGAAGCCTTGATAGCCGTACATCTTGAGCACGTAAAGAGCGGCCTCGGTCTGCTCCGGTGAGATGACACCCACGTTCAAGTCCTGGTCGTAGTTGCCCAGAGGTTGGCTGTTCCAGTGGGTGTGCACCAGCCGGCCGTATTCCATGATCATGCTGAAGGAATAGGGCAAATCCTCGTAGCCCATCAGCATGTGACCTATCTCCGGGTTCAATCCTACCAGGATGTGGCCCTCGGCCAGGAGTTGCTTGTTCTTCTCGTTCTTGAGCAGGCTTTCCACCTTTTGGGCCAGCAAGAGACCTTCATAAGAGGTGCCATAGAGGATGTGTCCGCGGGGCTCGTAGGGTTTGGGCTCCTCGGCTACCCGTACGCCCGGCACGGCGTCCATGGCTTCGGCCAGCCCCTGGGCGAAGCGGTCGCGAGCGGCCACCAAGTCCATGCCGAAGGGGTTTTCGTAGCCGTCAATGCCCGGCCAGACGATGGCGAAATCGGTGTCCAGCTCCTTATTCAGTTCCAGGGTGCGGATCGTGCGCTGGATGGCCGCCTGGCGCACTTCTGGGATGGGCGACGATAAGGAACCCCACTCGAATTGCGCATCCCAGAAAAGCAGCGGGACCACGGTTACTACTCGTATACCGGTGT
>JACIWR010000034.1:10900-17985 GCA_014360845.1 Anaerolineae bacterium | reverse complement strand
TATTTCATCCGCCATGGAGCCCATAATTGCTTCATCAATCGCCTCCCCAAGCTGATAATGCTTTTTGTAACTGCTCAGGCTGGCGGTCGAAACCGCGCCATAGAGCCTTCGGCTGGCTATCCGCCTACGCGGACAGGGGCGTCCACCGGCGTGGACGTCTGGCCGAAGGTCTTCAGAGGCGATTTATGAACTTTCAGAAAGTAATTGGGTTATCGCCTCCGGCCTCGCCTGGGGCTCGAAGCCCCAGACTGAGCGGCGGAAGGGCGCTGCAAGCGCCCTGAAAGTTGTCTGGGAGGCTCAATAGCCCGCTTCCAAGCGGGCTTGAGCTGCTCAGCTCTGAGCCCTCGGGCCGAAGGCTTTAGCTCGGGGCTGGTAAGCGACCGGGCAACTTCTGTAACCCAAATAATTTCTTAAACTTCATCAATCGCCGACAGGGACAGCCTGAGCAGTTACCGCTTTTCTCCGGATCTTGCATTCCAGCGAACTGCGGGCACAATCGGTTGCCTGTGTACTACGGCACGGAAGCCCAGCAGCCGCTCGATTTGAGTAGCCAAAGCCGACGCATCACCACTGGTGTAGAAAGTTATCCGTCCTTTGTGCTGGACATCGTTCCTTAATCCTTCCCTCTCCAGCACGCGGGCCGTCTGCCGAGCCACAGCCGGGGCCGGATCAATAACCTCCACCCCCGGACCCGCTATCCGCTCTATGATGTCTCGCACAAAGGGGTAATGCGTGCAACCCAGCACCAGGGTATCTATGCCCTTCTCCAGCAACGGCGTCAAATAGCGCCGGATGAGACTTTCGGTCTGTTGGCCATCCAGCAGGCCGGCTTCAATCCGTTCCACCAGACCGGGACACACCTGCGGGTACACATCCACCCCGACCGCGAAGCGCTCCACCAGCCGCGCAAACAACTCACTCTGAAAAGTGACCTGAGTGGCCAGGACACCGATCTTCCGCGCCGACGTGTGTTCGGCGGCCGGCTTGACCGCCGGTTCCATGCCCACGATAGGCACGTCGAAGTTGGCGCGCAAATGGTATAGCGCCGCGGCAGAAGCTGTATTGCAAGCCACCACTACCAGCTTCGCCCCCTGCTGCACCAGAAACTCGGTGATAGCCGTGGACAGGGCCTGCACTTCCTCCATAGGACGCAAGCCGTAGGGACAGTGAGCGCTATCGGCGAAGTAGAGAATATCCTCGGCGGGCAACTGGCGGGTGATCTCCCGCATCACCGAGAGCCCGCCCACGCCCGAATCGAACACGCCGATGGGGCCGCGCCGTTTCTCTTCTTGTGCCCGGTCGCCGGTAAAGCCTTCCCGCTTCTCGCTCCGCCAGCGCTCGGCAGCCGCGACGAAAGCCGCGAACAATCCCCGCCGTCCCTCCGCCTCGGGAGAGAGGTTCTCCGGATGCCATTGTACGCCCAGGGCGAAGGGATGCCCGGGCAGCTCAAGCCCCTCCACCACTCCATCGGGCGCACGGGCGACAACGACCATGCCCTGCGCCACCTCCTTGACCGCCTGATGGTGGCGACTGTTCACCTGCGCAGAGGTCGCTCCCAAAGCCGCAGCCAGAAGCGAGCCGGGCTCAACGCTTACCCGGTGCACAAGGAGGTCCGGCGGATACTCGGTGGAAGGGTAATAATGTTCCAAAGCTCCGGCATGTTGCGAGGCAATATCTTGATAGAGCGTACCTCCCGCCGCCACGTTTAGCACCTGGATACCCCGGCAAATGCCCAACACAGGCTTTCCCTCGGCCAGAGCCAGGCGGGTCAATTCCAGCTCGACCCGGTCGCGTTCCTCGTCTACCGGGCCTAACTTTTCGTGGGGAGCCTCGCCGTAGACCGCCGGAGCGACATCCTCACCGCCGGGAAGAAGAATACCGTCCAGAGAATCGTAGACGGCTCGTAGAGCTTCTGTGCTCAGATTCAGGGGAATGAGAAGTGGAACCCCGCCTTCGGCAGCCACAGCCTCGACATAGGCACGCCCCTGGGCCTGCAATATCGAGCAGCCCCAGCGAGCAGATGAATAGTTGTAGCAGGGAATCCCAATCAAGGGACAGGCCATATCCTCCCCTCCAATGTGTTGATTTTCCGCTTACGACGAAGGGCGCAGGCTCTCAGCCTGCGCCCCCTCGGACCCACTCCTAATCTCCCCTGATTGAATAGAGCAAGGTTACAAAGTAGCTATCCGCCCAAGCACAGAATCATCATTCCTGGGATTTCAGGCGCTTTTCGCGGAGACGAGCGGCCTTCCCGCGCCGGCCACGCAGGTAATAGAGCTGAGCACGCCGTACATGGGCGTGGCGTAACACCTCCACTTTCTCCAGGCGAGGAGAATGCAGCAAGAACGTCCGCTCTACTCCGACGCCGTGCGAGGCAATGCGGCGCACGGTGAAGTTGGCATTGATGCCTCCCTTGCGCATGCGCATGATTGTGCCCTGAAAAGGCTGCACTCGCTCGCGGTCCCCTTCGACTATGCGCACGTACACACGAACCGTGTCCCCAGGCCTTAGGGTAGGGATAGCGGGGTTAGGTTGTACTCGTTCTACGGATTTCAACAGGTCTGTCATGTCACTACCACCCTTCTTAGATAAGCTCATCTGGCGATGTAAGCATCGCGAAGGCGGATTATAGCATGAAAAGCCTCTATTGGCAAATGCATTTTCCACAAGGTTTCAGCCTGGTGATTGGATGCTCGCCACCGACGAACGAAGAGGGCTATCCCCTTTCCTGGGATAGCCCTCTTGCCTTAAGTCGGACTCTGTCGGCAACCTCGCCGCTCCCCTATCGGTGTTAACCGCGACAATCGCGCCTTGCCTCTCGCCCTGGCAACCAACGTTTCCGGACTCAGGGGGGGTTGCGCGGCTGCAACTCTCACTCTCCGGGGGGCTAATCGAACAGCCAGAGCTTGACGTTGTCGAAGCGCACGGTGACCGGCACCTCATCGTAGGCGCCGACCCATAAAGCGATGTCACCGCTGGCGAAAGTGTCGTCTGTGGCGTCGGTGAGATGGACTCCGTTGACGTAGAAGCTGAACCGCGAGCCGTTGCATATCACCCGCAAGTGGTTGAGTCCCTCTCCTTTGTTGATCGCCGGCGAGTTGGTCCAATCCACCAGGGTCGTCCACTCGCTGTCCACTACCCGCACGAAGCGGTACATCCCCGTGCTGCTGACATTGAACGAGTAGTAGTTCTTTGCGTCCTGAATGCGGAAGGCGATGCCCTGGGAGTTCACATCCGGCCCGGTGATTTTCTGCGCTTCCACCTCGACGGCGAAATCGTCGAATTTGTCGTAAGCGCGTGACCAGGCGATGGTATCGGGGTCGAGGACGGAGATCTCGAACTGATTGTCTTTGTAACCGGCTTCTCGCCCCTCGCCTAGTTTGGTCTCCCAGCCGCCCAGTTTCTTGCTGAAGTCATCCTCGAACTCGAAGTGAGTGGCTGGCGGGGCATCGTTACGCAGCACCTGCAGGTTATCGAAAGCGACTTCCAGGTTACCCTTGTCTTCGGACGTGCTCACGTAGAAGCCGATGTCTCCGCCGACAAAGGTGTCATCAATCACGTCGGCCACGTGGACATCGTTGATGTAGAAGTTCATGTATGGCCCCTGACAGGCCACGCGGAGCAGATTCCAGTTCTCTCCGGCGTTGACGGCCGGCGACTTCTCCCACGGCACCAGGGGCTCCCATTCGCCATCCAGCACCCGGTGGATGGCGTATTGACCATCACCGCTGATGGAAAAGCGATAGAAGTTGTCGCTATCCTGAAAGCGGAAAGTCACCCCGTAGCTGTTCAGCAGGGGGCCCATCTTCTGCCCGGCCTCGACGCTGAGGATGAAATCGGTGAAATACTCCCCTCCCCACGACCAGACGCTGTAGTCATCCTTGACGATGTGGAACACGTATTCACCATCGCGGTATGCCACCTCATAATCGGCGTCTTTGGAGGTCCACCACCCATCAGTGGGGTCAGTAAAGTCTTCTTCGTAGAGCACAGGGCCGGGGATAGGGGTCGGGGTGGGGGTGAAGGTGGGGAGCAAGGGCCTGGTCGGAGACGGGGTTGGTGTAGGAGTCTTGGTCGCGACCTTTGTGGGCGTGGCGGTAGGGGTGACCCTGGTAGGGGTCGGGGTGTGCGGGGGCAGTATGGCGGCGGTTGTCGGCGTTGCTCTGGCGACTATGTACGCGGACAGGGCCGGCACGCCGATAACGATGCCCAGGCAGAGGCAGAGGAGCACCCCTGCACCGATGAGAATGGGCGTCAGGTTGAATTTTCTTTTCTCCTCCACGGGGGCTGCCGGCGGCGCAGGTTCGAGGCCTATTTTGCGCCCGCATTCTCCGCAGTATAAATCGCTTTCCGGAACTTCAGCTCCGCAGTAAGGACATAGTTTCATTGCCATGCTTCGTCATCCTTTTTGAATGCTAACCGCGGCTTGGGAGTCTATTCGAGCGTTGGAGAAGTTCTGGGGCCGGTGTGTCTGGTTCCAGAGGTCGAACAGAGAGGTGCGTATTTCTCGGATAGACGCTCGTTGGCTTGGCGGCGGCTGATAATCTTTGTATGTAGTTTACCACACCTGGCGTGATTGTCAAGGGGGTATTTGAGAAGGTCGTCAGTTCCGCGAGAGCGGAGGGACAGGGGAGTTGTCAGGCATGTGAGAAGCCCCCGGCCAACGGCGGGGGAGCCGTCACCGCTGCACTGGCGAGGGAGCGGTCACTGACTCCTCACTGCACAAGGGGGTAACAGCGGGTCGCTGCTCGCACAGGAGCGTAGGAGTTTCGCTGTCCCGCAGCGCAACTGCGGGACAGCCCCTCGCTCGCGGAGTCCAACACTGCACAAGAGGTCAACAGCGGGTCGCTGCCCGCACAGGAGCGTAGGAGCGGCGATGGATGTGGCAGGGACCGAGGTGATGGAGGGCTGCGCGGTGTTGCCTGGTGCCGTATCCCTTATGCCGGGCGAATCCGTAGCCGGGGTACGTGCTCTCGAAGGCTACCAGCAGCCGATCACGGGTCACCTTGGCGATGATGGAGGCGGCGGCAATGGAAAGGCATAGGGCATCGCCTTTGATGATGCTCTTTTGGGGCAGGGGGAGTTCAGCGAGGTGCAGGGCATCAATGAGCAAAAAATCGGGCGATGGCGATAGCTGGGCAACGGCGGTGACCATCGCCCGGCGGGTGGCGGGCACGATGCCTAAAGCATCAATGTCCTGGGGAGAGACCACCCCCACTCCTATGGCAGCAGCCACGGCGCAAATGCGCTCGTAGAGCACCTCACGTTGCTGGGGGGAGAGCTGCTTGGAATCCCGCACGCCGTCCAACGCTTGAGCAAGCTGGGGGTCACCAGAGGGCAGAATCACCGCGGCGGCGACCACCGGCCCCGCCCAGGCTCCTCGTCCCGCCTCATCCAGACCGGCGATGTGATTATAGCCCTGGGTCCAGAGAACCAGTTCCTCTCGCAAAGAGGGCTTCGGCTTGTTATGTTCGTTCTTCTTGGCGCGCATGGGATCCCCACCAGCCGATGATGCTACCCTCGCCTGCCCCCGTGGTTAGGTGTCGTAGCGGCCCTGCCAGTCGTTGATTCGCACTCGGAGAACGTCTTTGAAGTTGCGCCAGGAATCGCGCAGGGGATTGACCTTGGCGTGAGAGCCGTAGTACCATTGCACCGGCACTTCTTTGATGCTGTAACCCCGCTTGCGGGCCAGGAATAGCAGCTCGACATCGAAGCCGGTCACCGCCCCGCCCTTGATTGTCCCCGCATCGGCGCCGTACAGACGCAGCCGCCGGAACAGGTCTTGGGCCACCTCGTGGCGCAGACCCTTAAAGCCACATTGGGTATCCTGCAGGCCGGGCAGGGCCAGGAGGCGCACGATGAGGTTGAATACGCGGCCCATCAAGTGGCGGTAGAAAGGTTCGTTATAGCGTTGAGCCCCTGGAGCTTCTCGCGAGCCGATGACGACGTCATGTCCGTCCTTCAATGCGGCCAGGGCCTTCCCCGTCTCCTCGATGGGCACCGCCAGGTCCGCATCGGTGAAAATCACGTACTGACCCTCTGCGGCCAGAACTCCGGTGCGGACCGTGTAGGCTTTGCCCCGGTGGTCGTTGCGGATGAGCTTCAGATCGGGGTAGCTTTGCATGAACTTCTCGACAACCTGGACGGTGCCATCGCTGCTGCCGTCGTCCACGATGATCAGTTCTGAGGGGTAGTCTTGTTCGCGCAGATAGGCGATAATCGCTTCCAGGGTGGTCGGTAAACGGCGTTCCTCGTTGTAGGCCGGTACGACAATAGAGAGAAGGGGCTGATCGTTGCTCACTTTTTCTCCTTTTGGTCGTTAGTTGGTTTTAGTCGGGTGGTCGGTTAGTCGTTGGGCGAAAGGCAAGACTCGATGTAGTCGTCGGATACGCGCCGCGCCTGTTGGATGGCGCGACGTTTGCGCCATGCGCGGGGCAGTCCGAGCAGAGCTGCTATTTGGCCGCGTAGCGTGGCCCGCGCTGCCACTCCCCGCCAGGCACGGAGGGCTGACCATCCCCGGCGGAGCTGAGCACGCAGCACCTGCGGCCAGTATTTGCGCCACAAGGACGTGGGATAGTTCTTCGCAATAGTCCAGATGGTGTTACGAGCCACGTAAAAGCTGGCTATGGGACCTCCGCCGGTGGCGCTCAGCTTGTGATAAACCACCGCACGGGGCACGTAGACGCATTTATATCCGGCCAGTTGGGCGCGCCAGGCCAGGTCCACGTCCTCGCAATAGCTCCCAAAATCCTCGTCCAGGAGGCCGATGTCATCCAGCATCGTCCGGCGGTAGGCGGGGGCCACCCCGGCCGCGCCGAAAATCAGCTCCTCGGCGTCGAATTGCCCTTCGTCACGCTGCCACACGCCTCGGCTGTCGGGGATGCCATCCAGGCGACAGTAGTCACCGGCTGTGTGCAGGGTGTCGCGCCGGTCGAAGAGCAGGACCTTGGGAGTGGCCATCCCCGCCTCCGGGTGGCGCTGCAGGGCCGTGACCATCTCGGTCAGCCAATGGGGATCGGCTTCGGCATCGTTGTTGAGCACGGCGAGAATCTCACCGGCGGCAGCGCGAAATCCGGCGTTTACCC
>JACIWR010000034.1:0-10890 GCA_014360845.1 Anaerolineae bacterium | reverse complement strand
AAGTCGCGGGCCAGCAAGGAGAGGGAATCGTCAGTGGAGCCGTTGTCCACGACGATGACCTCGAGGTGCGGGTACGTCTGCCGACGCAGCGAGCCCAGGCAGGTGGGCAGATGGTGCGCGCCGTTCCAATTGGGCACCACGACAGTGACCAGAGGCAAAACGGTGTTGCCTGTCGCCGGCTTATTCGCTGGCAAAGTAATCCTCCAGCGCCTCCTCCCAGGGCCGCAAGGTAATGCCCAGCTCCGCGCCGCAGAAGTTGCGCAGCGGGGAGTAGAGCGGCGGGGTCGAGAGGCGCGAATACTGGTCGGAGGTGATGGGTTCCACGGGAATGTGCCCCAATCCGGCCAATTCCAGGATTTTGACCGCGAAGTCGTAGCGGGAGCAGATTCCGGCGTTGGTGAAATGATAGATGCCGTATTGCCCGCTGCGGATGAGCTGTGAGATGGCCAGCGCCAGGTCGGGGGCGTAGGTTGGCGAGCTTATCTCGTCGGTCACCACGCGCAGCGCGCCCCGTTCTCTGGCCCTGGTCACGATTTTGTAGGGAAAGGTCTTCCCGCTGCGGGCATACAGCCAGGCGGTGCGCACGATGTACACTCTGTTCCACACCATTTGCACCAGACGTTCGCCGGCTGCCTTGGAGCGGCCATAGGCGTTGATGGGATGCAGCGGATCGAACTCCAGATACGGCTCCGTTTTGGTGCCGTCGAACACTTCGTTGGTGCTCACGTGGACCAGGTCTGCGCCGTAGCGCTGGCAGACGAGGGCCAGGTTCTGCGCGCCCAGAGCATTGACCCGGTAAGCCAGGTCAGGATCGCGCTCGCAGCCATCCACGTTGGTGTAGGCCGCGGCGTTGATCACCACCTCGGGGCGGAAATCGCCGATGGCCTGTTCGATGCTGGACCGCCGGGTGATGTCATACTCGGGCAGGTCCATGCCGAGGATGGTATCCTCCTTCAGCACTTCCTGCAAAGCGGTTCCCAGTTGTCCTTTGCAGCCGGCGATAACGATGCGCATGGCCTTTCCTCCACCCAATTTCTCACCCACCCGCAGGCTTCGTTAACCTGTGGGTGGGTTTAATATTATAGCACACAATCGCGGCCTGTCCAAAGCTGAGGCGATGTAGGTCGGATTGCCAACTGGACCTACCGGCGGGGCAGGAAGAAGACAATGGGAATTCCCAGAAGAGCCACGCCCGCGCTCCAGGCGAAAGCAGCGCGTAACCCCAGCACGTCTCCCATGCGCCCGGCCAGGACGCCCATCCCGGAGCTGATCAGGAAGGTGATCCCCATGTACAGCCCGTTGGCGGTGGCGGGATTATCGGCGGCGCGATCCTGGATGATGGCCATGACTACCGGCGTCGGAGAGAGGATGGTGAATCCCAGGGCGATAAGGATGGGGAACAGCACCCAGCCTTCGGCGGCGAGCATGGCCAAAACCAACAAGGGCGAAATCGTCAGCCCCATGAGCAGCACCGTGCGCCGTCCCAGCCGGTCGCTGAGGGTGCCGGATACCAGAGCCCCCACCGCTCCAGAGAACTCCAGCACGGCCAAAGCCGTCCCGCCAAACCATAAACTCTTGCCTTCCGAGGACAGAAAAGTGGGCAGGAAAGTGGTCAGGGCCGAGGACATGAAGTTTTTGCACAGAATGATGCCGGTGATGGGCACAAACACCCTGAGCAGGGCGCGCCACTGCACTCCCTGAGAATTGTGGGGACGGATGTCTTGAGGCGTAAAGGATGCATCCTTGAGCCGCCAGTAAAGTAGTGCTGAGGCCAACAGGCCAACTACCATGACCGGATACATCCCCTCCAGGCCCCAGAGGGAAGCGGCGCTCACGGCGATC
Source organism: Anaerolineae bacterium (assembly GCA_014360845.1). Classification (GTDB taxonomy): domain Bacteria; phylum Chloroflexota; class Anaerolineae; order JACIWR01; family JACIWR01; genus JACIWR01. The sequence goes on along the minus strand of JACIWR010000034.1, from coordinate 9,048 downwards.
AACGGTCCTATGGTGCGGGCCAGTTCACCAGCCGTCATCCAGAAGCTCATCCCCTTGCCCACGCGCGCCCCGGCGAAGTGAGCCACCATCACCGGTCCGGGCACGTGCAGCACCGAGGAGCTCGTCCCGGCCACCAGGAGTAGAATGGCGAGAATCGCATAGCTGGGAGCCACGCCGATGAGGCTCATGGTCGTGGCGGTGACGGTGGGGGCCAGAATGGCCAGAATCCGCAGGTCAATGCGGTCGGCCAGGACACCGATGAAAGGGTTGAACACCGAGGGGAAGCGATACACGGCGGGCAACAGCCCGGCCAGGGTCAGCGAGAGGCCGAACTTCTCGATGACGAGAGGTAGCAGGGGCACAAGGAAGCTGCTGAACACATCATGGACGAAATGACCGCCGGCCAGGGTCAGCACCTGTCCCGCTTTGAAGGCGGTCTCGGGTCGCCGTGTAGATGGGGATGCGAAAGTGGTTTGCGTGGTCATAGTGATCTCGTGGTCACCTGATTAACTCGATGAAGCCGATGGCCCGGCATCGGCGTAATTGTCTAATCCGCTGCGGTGGGTATCATCCCCTGTTTTACACTGTAGGTCCGGCGCGGGTGATGGCCAACTCACCGTGGCCCCAGTTCTCGGCGGCCGTGGGCTGGCCGCTGATGACCTGGAGAAGTAGCTGCCACAGCCTCTGGCCTTCTTCCTCGATCGTGCTCTGTCCCTCAAGGATGGACGCAGCCGAGAAGTCTATATGCTCGGCCAGGTGCGCGGCGGTCTGCGGATTGGCGGTCAGCTTGATAGTGGGAGCCAACGGCGCGCCCAGAGGTGTGCCCCGGCCCGTGCTGAAGAGAATCACCTGCGCCCCTCCGGCGACCATGCCGGTGACGCTTTCCGCGTCCTGCCCCGGGGTGTCCATTATGTACAACCCGCGACCCGGAGGGCGCTGGCCGTAGTCCAGCACACCCTGTACAGGGGAGCTGCCCGCTTTGTATACGCACCCCAGTGATTTCTCCTCGATGGTGGTCACTCCACCGGCCATGTTGCCCGGCGTGGGCTGTAGACCCCGCAGGTCAACTCCGGCTTCCAGGGCCTCCTGCTCCACGGCGGAGACGATCTCGACCAGGCGCTGGGCTACCTCTGAGTTCACTGCCTGCCAGGCCATGATATGCTCCGCCCCCATCAGCTCCGTCGTCTCCGAGAGGATGACCGTCCCGCCAGCGGCGATCACCCGGTCGGCGACCTGGCCTATCACCGGATTGGACACCAATCCCGAGGTCGCGTCGCTGCCTCCGCATTCCAGCCCCACGATGAGCCCCTCCAGAGGACAGGGTTCACGTCTTTGCTGGGCGGTCTCTGCCATCCACCGCTGTACTATGTCCACCCCGCGCGCCACCGTGGCCGATACTCCCCCTGCTTCCTGAATGCTCAGCACCTCCACCGGCTTGCCGCTGGCGGCGATTTCATCGGCCAGGGCAGTGGCCTGCACCGTTTCACATCCCAGGCCGACGACGAGCACCGCCGCGACGTTGGGATGGCAGCCCAGCGCGGTCAGCACGGCTTGGATGCGGTCAGCGTCCAATTGCGAGCAGCCGTAAGGATGGGGCAGCACCGCCGTCCCGGGCACTGCTGTTGCGATGCGCTGCGCGGCGGCGTTGGCGCAGACTACCGAGGGCAGGACGAGGACGTGATTGCGGGTGCCTGGGCGGTCATCAGGTCGGCGGAATCCCTGGAACGAGACGGGTGCAGCGGGGGAGGGGGCCGACGTACCGGGAACGGTGGGGAAGGGCGAAGGAGGTGCGGTGGCGGCACTCAGCGTCGAGGCGCGGGCCGAGCGCAGATTGTGAGTGTGCACATGAGCGCCTCTGGGGATGTCCTCTGCGGCCAAACCGATAGGCTGGCCGTATTTGATCACCGGGTGACCTATAGGCGTGTCCTGCAAGGCGATCTTATGTCCGAAGGGAATGTCTTCCAGCAGGGTGAGTTGGGCTTCGCCGATAGTGACCACAGTCCCGGCGCGCAGGTCTTGCAGGGCCACGGCTACGGTATCAGATGGGTGGAGGCGATGCAGTTTCATGGTATTCGCTCCTTTATGGAAGGTGTCAGTCCTCCGCTGGTTGCAGGGGAACGAAAAGCGCAGCTTCTCGGCATGGAATGCGTAGGGATAATACCACAGAGAAGGTATTCCTGTCAAATGCGCGCGGCGGGGGCGGCAAAGCTCTCTTTCTCCCGCAACGAGCACCGCCTGTTACACGGCGGTGCTGGTTGTGCAAGGCAGAGAGCCCTACCCGCCACCTCGGAGTGCGGCCAGACCCTTGTCCGGCGGAGCTGTCACCGATCCTTCACGCAGTGAAGGGCTTGCGAAAAGAAGCCCATGGGGCGCAAACTCGCCCCCAAACTGAAGCGCACCCCGCGGCAAAAAATCACGGTTGACAAATGGCTGAAGTTGTTGTATACTATGAGTGTTCTGAACACCAGAACATCAGTACTCTCGAAAGAGCTTGGTTGAAATGCCCCAGGCCAGCCAGCTCTACACCGCATAACAGGCGAGTTCCGGCCGGCGCTGGCAAGAACTCCCGCCAGTCAATCAACACCTTCTGGATTCCTCATCATTCCTCTACCTCAAATTGCCGGTCTCAACGAAGAGAGAGGTGCGCTTTTATGGAGCCAATTCAAGCCCCCTCTATTCCCGAAGCCATCGTGCAGCGCATTATCCACATGATCGGAGATGGAACGTGGAAAGCTGGTGACCGTTTGCCCCCGCAGCGCCAACTCTCCCAGGAACTGGGTGTCAGCATGTCTTCTTTGCGAGAAGCTTTGCAGACGTTACAGGGAATGGGTGTGATCGAGTTGCGTCATGGCGAGGGCACTTTCGTCTGCCACAACCCTTCTCAAATCGTGGAGCGCTGTTTGAATTTAGCCCTGGTTCTAGATCGCGATAAAATGGAAGATTTTCTGGACGCCCGCCGCGCCGTGGAGGGTGGTCTGGCTTATCTGGCGGCGAAGCGGGCGACGGATGAGCAGATTGCCCAACTGGTTGAACTGGTGGAGGGAATGAAAATCGCGGTCGAGGCTGGCGATGATCCCCGCTTCGAGAGTCTGGACGTGACTTTCCACCGCTTGATTGCCGAGATGAGTCACAGCGAAATACTCCAGTATTTGGGCAGTATCGTATTCGACACGCTTTTGGAGGAGTTTATCGGCCTCGTGCCCCATACCCCGAAGGGTTGGCAACGTCACGCCGAAGTCTGTGCTGCCATTCAAGCTCGCGATCCGGAGCGCAGTGAGAAGGCGATGCATGATTTGGTAGACGCGACGGCTGCTTATATCCAGTTTGTCAAAGCTAACGCCAGCGATTAGGTTGTGAGGCGAGACCGGTCGCCGGCCTTCTCATTTCCGGGGGGTACATTGAAGAAAGTTCTTGTCAACAAACCGATCCACGAAGCTGCGTTACGGCGTTTGCGGCAAGAAGTGGAAGTCCTCACCCCATTTGCTGCTCCGCTTGCGGAAGTGTTGGGCATGTTGCCGGGCGTGCACGGCGTGATCCTCTGTGCCGGGTTGACTATGGGGGCAGCCGAGATGGATCTGGCGCAGCAGTTGGAGGTCATTGGCCGGCATGGAGCGGGGCTTGACATCGTAGATGTGGAAGCCGCTTCACAACGAGGTATCCCGGTGGTTTTCACCCCTTATGGCCCCACTGAGTCCACTGCGGAACATGCGCTCACTTTGATGTTGGCCACTGCTCGTCGCCTCTCGCAACTCGATCGAGCCGTGCGAGAGGGGAATTTCCATATCCGGGATAGAGTAGTCGGGCGGGAGTTGGAGGGCAAGGCGCTGGGGGTGGTGGGCTTTGGCCGCATTGGACAGCGGGTGGCCGAGATGTGTCGGGATGCTCTGCACATGTCGGTCTACGCTTACGATCCCTATCTGGCTCCTGAGGAGATAAGAGACTGGGGGGCAACCCCAGTGGAAGACTTGATAGAGTTGGCGGCATTGGTGGATATTCTGACCATACACACGCCGCTGAACCGCGAAACCCATTGTCTCATTAATCGCGATGTGATTCAAGCTATGAAGCCCGGGGCGATACTGATCAACACCTCGCGAGGTGCGGTGGTGGATGAGGCTGCCCTGATTAAAGCTTTGCAAAGGGGGCATTTGGGCGGGGCCGGACTGGATGTCTTTGACCCCGAACCCCCGGCCCCCGACAATCCGCTGTTCCAACTTGACCAGGTCGTACTTACCCCGCACCTGGCCAGTTTCACGGACGAGGGCCGTCGGCGCATGGGTCTGAGCGTAGCAGAAGATGTTCTGAGCGTCCTGCGGGGGGAAAAGCCGGCGGCCCTTGCCAATCCAGAGGTATGGTCGCGCCGACGTGGTGCGTTGACAGAAGGGAGTAAGGTGGATGAAGCCTAACGCTTTGCGAGAGAAACTACGGCGAGGAGAACCCGTTTATGGCACCATGATTCAGGATGTGCGCAGCCCGTCCATCGGTCAAATCATGGCCCTGGCGGGGTGCGATTTTTTGTTCTTCGATATGGAGCATGGCCCCTTTGATCTGGGTGTCATCGCCGACATGGTGAAGGTCACGCGCCTGGCCGGGGTGACGCCCCTGGTGCGCGTGCCGAACGATGAGTATCACCTCATGTGCCGCCCGTTGGATGCCGGTGCCCAGGGGATTATGATCCCCCGGGTCGAGACCAGGGCGCAAGTGCAACACATCATCGAGTGTGTGATGTTTCCCCCGCTGGGACAACGAGGTTGCTCGGTGACGAAGGGCCACAACGATTTCGCTCCCCAGAATCTATGGGAGTTCACGGAACAGGCTAATCAAGAGAACCTGATCATCCTGCAGATTGAGCGTCAGCGGGCGGTGGAGGATATTGATGATTTGCTCTCTGTTCCCGGCGTGGGAGGGGTGGTGCTGGGACCTAATGATCTGGCGCTGAGCATGGGCATTCGAGATAGGGATATGCTGGGAGCCCTGGAGGAGGCTATTCAGCACGTGTTAGACGCGGCGCTGGCCCGGCAGGTCCCCTGTGGTATTCACATCGCCGATTTGGAGTGGTTGCTGGAATGGCAGCGCCGGGGGATGCAATTGATCTGCTATTCGGCAGATATTAACTTCCTGCGCGACGGCGCGGCCCGGGGCATCAGCGCCTTGCGCCAGTTGGCGAAATCTGATAAGGGAGAAAGGACGGCAAGATGAACAAACTGCTTATCAAGAACGGCCTGGTAGTCACTCTTGATCCTCAGGAGCGCATTATTCGCAACGGCAGTATCTATATCGAGGACAATATTATCAAAGAGGTCGGGCCGGCCCCCGAGGTGGGGAAGAAAGAAGGGGCCCGGGTCATTGACGCCACGGACAAAGTGGTCATCCCTGGCTTTGTGAGCTGTCACAATCACCTCTACAGTTCGGTAGTGCGGAGTATTCCCTATTCCGGTTTTGAGAACCCCGATTTCTCCTTTATCTCCTGGATGGAGCGCTTCTGGTTCCCTTTGTTGGAAGACCGGGTGACGCAGGAGCAGATGTATATTGGCACGCTGGCCAATCTGGTCGAGCACATTCGCAGTGGGATCACCACCACGACCGACACGGCTGAAGGTTCGTATGCACTGCCCGGTGCCCTGGATGCGGTGGACAAAGCGGCGATGGAATCGGGCATCCGGGCAGTGCTTTCTTTTGAGACTACGGGGCGTATCAGCGAGGAGAATGCGCGCCTGGGACTGGAGGAGAATGTCAAGTTCTTCAAGAAGGCTAAGGCGCGGGGCGGGCGGGTGACGGGACGTATTGGGGTGCACACTACCTTCACCTGCTCGACGGAGCTGCTGCAAGAGGTGCGGCGGGTGGCCGATGAGTTGGGGGCGGGGGTGATGATGCACATGGCCGATGACCGCTGGCACGCTTTTGACACCACGCGGCGTTTCGGCAAACGGCCCACGGCCTATCTGGAGGATATTGGCTTCCTGCGACCGGACCTGATTCTCTTCCATTGCAGTTACATTGACCATCTTCAAGACCCGGCTATCTTCAAGAAGTACGACGTTAAAGTAGCCCACAATGCGGAATCGAACGCCATTTTCAGTTTTTGGCCCAACATGATGCCTTTCATCCAGGCCGGGGTGGTGGTGGGTCTTGGCACCGACGGTCAGACTCATTCGATGTTCGAGATTATGCGCACAGCGCAGATGATTCACCGCATCCGTTACGAGAATCCCGAAATCTTGCCCGACCAGCAAGTGCTGCGCATGGCCACCGTCGAGGGGGCTAAGGCGCTGGAGATGGAGGATCAGATTGGCTCCCTGGAGGTGGGGAAGAAGGCCGATGTGGTTCTGCTGAAGGACCGCTCTACCGTGCCCCTCTTTGAGGCCAATGTGATGAATTACATCGTCGGCACTTGTGAGCGTGTGGATGTGGATACGGTGGTCATTGACGGGCAGGTGGTGATGAAGGACGGTGATTTCCTGTTGGTGGACGAGGAGAAGGTGCGGGCCCAGGTGCACGAAGAGGCTGTGAAGCTGTGGAAGGCGAATGGATGGCCGACTCCCTAGCGCCTTTTGCTCCTGATGAGGTGGTGCGATTCGCCCAGGCTATCATCCGCCAGCCCAGCGTGACCGGTCAGGAGGGGGAGCTGGGTCGTTTCCTGGCGGGTCATTTGGAGGGGCTCGGCCTGCGGGTGGAATTGCAGGAGGTGGCTCCAGGGCGCTACAACGTGCTGGCGGTGCTGCCCGGCGATGATCCTCTCTTGGGTCTGCTCTTTCACGCGCACATGGACACGGTGCCCACCGGCGCCATGCCCCATCCCCTGTCCGGCGAGATAGTGGACGGTCACATTTGGGGCAGGGGCTCGGTGGACCAGAAAGGGGGGCTGGCGGCCTCGGTGATGGCTCTGGAGGCCATTGCCCGCTCCGGTCACCGCTTGAAGCGCAGTTTGGGGCTGGCGGTGGTGGTGGATGAGGAGTCTGAGCACCGGGGGAGCATGGCCCTGGTGCGGCAGGGATTGCGAGCACAGCAGGCCGTGGTCACCGAACCCAGTGGGTTGCGTCTGGTGATTGGCTGCAAAGGTACATTGCCCTTTCAGATTCGCGTGCGGGGGAAAGCAGCTCATGGAGCGCGGCCCTGGCTGGGTGTGAACGCCATTCATCAGGCCATGCGGGTGGTATCTGCCCTGGAGGAGCTGGAATATCCCGAATGCTCCGTCCCCGGCTACGGACCGGTGCGGGGCAGTTTGAATCTAGGGGTCATCCAGGGGGGGCGGGCCTACAACATAGTTCCCGATGAATGCCTCCTCTGGTTTGACCGACGTACCGTGCCCGGCGAGGAGCCGGCGGCGGTGCTGGGGCAGGTACAGGCGGTGCTGGATCGGTTACGGGAGGCCAGTCCGGTGGTGGAGAGTGAGTTGACCGTTGCACGCCCTGATTGGAGTTGGGAACCCATCCGCCGCCGTGGCCTGCAACCGGCTCTGACCCCGGCAGAGGCCCCGATTCGTGATCTGGTAGCCCGTCACCACGCGGCGGTGGTGGGGTCGGCGGCAGAGGTGTACTTCACCGACGGCTATAACGAGATGGATTTCTTGATCAACGACTTGGGCATTCCCACCGTGCAGTACGGGCCGGGTGATAGCTCTCTATGTCACACGGATGAAGAACGGCTCAGCATCGCGCAATTACTCGATGCCACGCGGGTTTACATCGGGCTGGCTCTGGAGGCCGCCGGTTAATTGAGCAAACAATAGGGTTCAAACATTGAGAAGTCATCAATGCGGGGGAAAGGAGGTGGCCATATGCCCCAAAACGTCCGGGGGCGTACCGGGTGACGCTGGCAATGTACGGCCCACGGCGCAGAAAATTCGCATGTGCATGCAGGTAATGCTCAACCGTTCCAAGATAGGCCATAAAAAGGAGGAGTAGTACAATGAACCGCTGGGTTAGATTGGTCATACCTTTGCTGCTGGTAGTGGTGCTCGTCTCGGGATGCCAGCAGCCCACCGCAGCCCCCACCGAGGAGCCGACGGCCGCTCCTGCCCCGAAAATCCGCGTGGCCCTGGTGCCGGCCGGCCGCATCGGGACTGAGGGCTTCATGTATCTGGCCGGACAGGGTTACCTCAAGGCTTGCGAGGATTTTGGCCTGGAACCCAAAGTGCTGGAAAGCGAAGTCCCAGAGGAGTGGGAGCGCAACGTGCGTACCGCTGCTCAGGAGGGCTACGATCTGGTGATCGGCGTAGGCTCGACCATGCAGGATGCTGTGGCTCACGTCGCTCCGGAATTCCCCGACACGCACTTTGCCCTGGTGGATGCTTACACCGGTGGCGATAACGTGGTGGGGTTGATCTCCCAGGAGCAGGAGGGCACTTTCCTGGCCGGGGCTTTGGCGGCTATGATGACCACTCACACCGACCTGGAAGGGATCAATGAGGACAAGGTGATCGGTTTCGTCGGCGGTATGGACATCCCCGTCATTCACCGTTTCCTGGGCGGGTTGGAGCAGGGGGCGGCCTACATTGACCCTGAGGTCAAGATCGAAGTGGCTTATGTGGGCTCTTTCCGCGACCCGGCCAAGTCCAAAGAGTTGGCGCTGGGCATGCTCCAAAATCAGAATGTGGACATCGTGTACTCGGTGTGCGGTTCCTTCGGCGATCACGGCGTCTTCGAGGCGGTGCAGGAGACCGGCTTGTACGCCATCGGCACCGATGTCAACTGGGATAACGAGGTGCCCGGCCACATCCTGACCTCCGTGCTCAAACACACCGACCTAGCCGTGTACGACGTTATCAAGCGTGAGGTCAACGGCGAGTTCACCGCCGGCGAGATTAAGTACGGTCTGGCCAGCGGGGTGATGGACATCACCGATATGTCCGTGATGGGCGACAAGATACCGGACGACGTGCGACAAAAGCTGGAAGAGATAAAAGAAGCCATCAAGAACGGCGAAATTCAAGTCGAGCGCCGGGACTAAGCAACGGAGTGCTGAGGTGCGACGCACTTCTCAAGCGAGTGGGGCGCCCCCACAACGGGAGCAGTGTCCGATGTCCCAAACAGTAGCCAAGCGAAACAA
>JACIWR010000339.1 GCA_014360845.1 Anaerolineae bacterium | reverse complement strand
GAGATGGCGAAGAAAGTTGTGATCCCAGCGTTGATCCTGACACTTTTGGCCGCCAGCTCCACCACAGGTTGCACCACCCCACCGACTGCCACCTCCGCCTTTCCAAGCGAGCCTCCTGCGGCCACCCCCATACTGGTCACCGCAGCCCCGCCCGCGCCGACCCCTACGCCACCAGCGCCACCTACCGGGGTACCTACCCTTGTCCCTGCCGGCACTGCGACACCGGTCACCCCGGCGTCGGCCTACGCCACCCAAGACGCAGCGCGCCAGGCCACCATCGTCGCCCGGGCCACCGCTTCCCCCTTCCCCACCGCCGGTCCGGCTACCGTTCAGACGGGTCGGCCGGCCAGCGCCACCACGCAGCGCGGTGGTCTCTCCTTCCAAATGTGCCTGACCAAAGACACCTACCTGGCCGGCGAGAGCGGTCAGGCGGAAATCACCCTGAGCAACAGCGGCCCGGAGACAGTTTTCATCTACGGTTACGGCCTTCACCCTTTCCAGCCAGTGTTGCTGGATGAGCGAGGTCACGAACCGGAAGCGTGGCCCTGGTCGCCGATGTTGCTGCTAAGCCCTCCCTACATTCGCGAGCTGGCCCCGGGGGAGGTAATCAGCGAGACCCTTTCTTTCCAGGTACCGCCCATGGCACAGGCGACCGGTCACACCTACGTCCTTTGGGCCGAGACGCGCTTCAGTCGGCCTGCGCCAGACACCCCGCAGGGTCCGGACAACCTCTGGCTGCGCCTGGAGACGGGGCCGATTCCCCTGCAATTAGCACCGCCAGCCCCCTCGCAGCAGTTGGTGGCCGAGTTGCAAGCCGATCGGGGCGGCTGGCGCTTGCAGGTGACCGACAAGGCGGGCCGCGTGCCGCCGGGCCCCTTGTGGGGCCAACTGGAGGCTACTTCTCCTAACAGCGCTCTGGCCATGCCCCTGCGGGACAATCCTGACGGCACCTGGTCAGGCGTATGGGACACGTACATGCGTCAGGGGAACGCCCCAATCGCCGTACGGGCCTGGGTCGCCGCCCCGGGCTACGTCACCGCCGCCGTCACGCAGACGGTGCCGGGCGTAGGAGATGCCTACTCCACGTTCGGCGTCTCAGAGCGACCCCATCAGTCCTTCTCTACCCTGGAAGAAGCTCAGGCAGTACTCGACTTCCCCCTCTACCGACCGGACCGGCTGCCGACCGGCGCTTCCCTGGACGTAGTACAGGTAGAAACGACGGACGATGTAGAACACTACTGAGCCAATGTGCGCCAGACCTATCACCTGCCAGGCGAGGTCTGGCTGGAGCTGACCCAGATGGTCACGACAGAGCAGTACGCCAGCGCCGGCTGGGGCCGGGCCCGCTACGAGGAGGAAGCCCGTCCCGTGATGGTGGGACAGAACACGGGGTACGTCATTCAGCGCTTCGGCTGGTGGGTGCTGGATTGGAAAGTGGGCGACACGGGCTTCGAGCTCCAGGCACCGGCCCAGGCGCTCCCCCTGGACGACTTGCTGACCATCGCCGCCGCGGTACAGCCCCTGGAAAAGATGCGCTGAACAAAGACCGGAGGTCAAAGATGAGATTGGCTTGCTTCAGCTTGCTTATCCTGATCGCAGCCCTGTCGCCAGCCGTCCTCATGACGGGCTGCACTCCCGTCCAACCTGCTACCACAGAAACCCACCACCAGGCCCAAGAGCTGCTCTCCCAATACGGCTGGTCCATCAACGGCAGGCAGGCGACATATCAGGTAACCATGCCCGACAGCTTCGAGCACCGCCCTGGCGAGTTCCCCATCCCCATCTATTGGGCCTATAACAACGAACTGAGCAAAGCCATCGGCCTGGACCTGTCCCCCTACCTGGGGCAGCACGTGAAGGCCACCGTGTACGAACTGAACGAGACGCTGCCCGAGTTTCTGCTACCCCACACCAAGGCTAGAGCCGTGGTAGTCTCCAGCAACGAGAAGATTATCGGAGCCTGGATTGACAAGGGTCGGCATTATGCCTTCGCCTGTTCCCTCGACCGCAAACCACTGGAGGAGGTCACGGGCATGTCGTGGAGTGAGTGGCTGGTGGCCAGCGGAGTCGTCAACCTGGAAAACGAGATAGAGCGGGAACTCGCTTCTTTAACGCCGGAGGAGATCATCGTCCGCTATTATCAGGCGCTCAACGATCACGACGAAGAGCGGGCCTACGCCTGCGTGACCCGCCGCTCCTTGACCAACGCTCTTTTCTCCAACATGGGCGACCTGGCCCTGTACCACTCCAGCTATGATGACGGCGATCTTCTCCGAGAGGTAATTGACAGCGTGGAGGTAATGGACACAGAACCGCTCTCCATCAGCGGGAACCCGGAGGGCACACTGGAATACCGCGTAGACATTGATGTGAAGTATGCCAGAAGAGTTATAAGCCAGAACGGCCACAACGTGCGCTTCGTGCTGTTGGAAAAGGAGATCGAAGCGGCCGGCTGGCGCATCGCCTCCATCGGCACCGGGCCTTGATTGGGCCCGCAAAGCGATGCGGGGTTAGTAGCATGAATCAGAGATTGGAGTCTGACAAATCTACTCGTGACCGCGAATTCCGACAAACCAGGCACATGGCAAGCCCAGGGCGGTTGGTTGATCTGGCCGCCCCTTTGTGTTTGTGTAGCAAACCTCCCTGCGTAGAAATCAAACCTTTCGGACAGCTCGCGGATAGTATCAGTAGAAGCTTTCAACCCACTATCCGTTGGAGAAAAACGCATGAAGGAACAAACAGCCATCGCCCGACTGAAACGAGGCGACATCAGCGGACTGGAGGCGTTGGTGCGCAAATACCAGGTGCAGGCAGTGCGCGCCGCCTACCTGATCACCCGCGACCGTGCCCTGGCCGAAGATATCGTGCAGACAGCGTTCCTGCGCGCTTACGAACGCATCGGCCAGTTCGACGCAGGACGGCCCTTCGGCCCCTGGTTCCTGCGCAGCGTGGTCAACGACGCGGTCAAAGCCGCAGCCCGACGCGAGCACCAGGTTTCCCTGGAGACCAACTCTGAGGAAGAGAACGACAAAACATCCCTGGCCGAGTTCCTGGCCGACCCGGGTCCCGGCCCCGATGACTTGGTGGAAGCAGCCGAGGTTCGCCAGGCCGTCCAGGTAGCGTTGGGCAAACTCCCGCCAGCACAGCGAGCCGTGATCGTTCTGCGCTACTACCTGGACCTGAGCGAGGCCGAGATGGCCGATGAACTGGCCTGTCCTCCGGGCACGGTCAAGTGGCGTCTGCACGCGGCGCGGAAACGTCTGCGGACTCTGCTACGCCCTTTATGGGCAGCGGTCTCGGGACGCTGATGCCAGGACCACAACTCGCTTCTCCAACACAAGTCAGCAGGAGGTAAATCACCATGGAAAAACAGCCAGTCACACGAATTTTGCAGGAAATCGCCGAGCAGGGAGTACCTGCCACCGTGGACCTGTGGCCGGCAATCCGCACCCGGTTACAACCCCAGAGGCGCATACCCCGCCGGGCTCGCTGGATGCCTGCCACCCGCCTGGGATGGGCGGGTCTGATCTTGGGAGCCTTGCTCCTGTTTGGCAGCGTGGCCTATGCGCTGAACCCAGCGCTCAGTCAAGTTTTTCGCGCCTTCTTCCCTGGCTGGCAACATATTGAAGAGAGCCGTCTGGCTCAGGAGCTTAATCTCAGCCAAACTCAGGACGGCGTGACCGTTACCCTGGAACGGGCCTACGCCGACGCCAACGAGATCATCATCGGCTACACGGTGAAGGGCCTGGCGGACCAGAGAATGCACGTCAGTCAGGCGCGCCTGAGCGATAAGCAGGGCACCGTCTTTCCAGAACTGGCCGGCGCCGGTGTGATCGGTGACTCCGATCTACTGGGGGTTCAATTGCCACCCGGCGAAGGGGCTTACGTGACTGCCTTCGATGCCTCCGCCGTAAAGGGCACGCCGGCAAGTCTTCAGTTGCATCTCACCATGCAACTGGCTAGACTGGTGCCGGTGGACCAAGCTCTTACTCATACCCCCCCTGTGCCCCAGTCGTCGGATTCAGCAGCAATGGTGGAACCAGTGATGACTATGCGTGAGGAAATAGTGGGCGGCCCCTTCACTTTCGACTTCAGCGTACCCTTCATTCCCGGCCAGACCGTTGAAGTCCAGCAGGAAGTCGAAGCAGCCGGGGTCATCATGAAACTGGAACGGGTGGTGGTCACCCCTTCGGAGACACGGGCCATCCTGTGCTTCGAGCCGCCCGACGATATAGAGTGGACTCTGCTTGCCGATTTAGACACTGGCGCCGGGCAGGAAGTTTCTACCAGCTTCGTCAGCCGGCTAAGCGGGAACGGCGGGGAAAGTTGCCACCGCGTCAGCCTGGAATCCCTCACCAGCCAGTCCGGCCTGTGGACGCTGACGGTGACCGAGCTGGTGGGCACAGACCTGTCGAAGCAGCCCAGCGAGGATGTGCGGCTGGCCGGACCATGGGTCTTCCGCTTCCGCGTGCCCTAAGCATCTTCTCCAGTTGAGTTCTGACGAAAACACCCCTTCCTGCCCCAGTGATGTTTGTGCTCCGCCGCATTCGACAGAGTCCATCAAAGACAACAAGCGCCCGGCATGAACCCTTGCTGCCGGGCCTTTCAATTTGCATCGGGACGGTGGAGAGAATATAATCAAATTGACGAGGAATGGTTACTACTCAGGCTAGCAGGCGCACTGTCCTCCCCAGGCTCGTAGCCCCCGTCCCGGGGGCGT
>JACIWR010000338.1:3006-4725 GCA_014360845.1 Anaerolineae bacterium | reverse complement strand
TCACGTGATGCTTATGCTTATCACAGGACCTGCAGATAATCTCTGCGCAACTGCTCGGACCGGGGCTTATCCCCATACTCATGGCTTCCGCGAGAGGGCTTTTGCGCTCCGGGGTCGCTCTCATGAGAGGCCGGGCAGTTCTGTCTCTGAGCTGAACACATCTTCCACTGGCAGGGGACTGACGGGGGGGAGCGTAGTCTGGGGGTGAGTCCCTGGAGTGCAATATGGACAATTTTGCGTTCATTATCCACCCCATTGATCCCAAAAGAGACGTTGAGCGGAAATTCCCTCTACTGGGCCGCCTCTTACCAGTAAGCGCGATTAATTTCCTCTCACGATTCTTTCCGCCTGTCTACATCTCGCACATTACCGGCATTCGCTCGGCGGCGACAGGTAAAGAGATCGAGGGTTGGTTTGTCGCCTGCCCGCTGACGCCAGCGCGGATGATGCAACTCCCCACTTCTGTTGTCTACAATAAGATAGTCCAGACGGGACGCATGGCCGAGAAGCTGGGAGCGCGTTTATTGGGGCTGGGGGCTTTTACCTCGGTGGTGGGCGATGCCGGGGTGACTATAGCCGGTCGCCTCAGCATCCCCGTGACCACGGGCGATAGCTATACCGTGGCCGTGGCCGTGCAAGCCGTGCGGGAAGCGGCGCGTCGCATGGATATCTCGCTACCGCAGGCGACAGCCGCCGTGGTCGGGGCTACGGGGGCCATAGGTCGCGTATGCGCCCAGTTGCTGGCCGGCGACGTGTCACGGCTGATTCTCGTGGGACGGCGCGTGAATGCTTTGCAAGAGGTGGCCGCGCGGGCGCGTCAGGGGGGGCAGGCTCAGATAGAAATAGCCACGGAGATTGACTCTATCCGTCAGGCCGATGTAATAATCACTGTGACCAGCGCTCTGGAAACCATTATAGACGCCCACCATTTGAAGCCGGGAGCGGTGGTGTGCGACGTCTCGCGGCCCCGCGATGTTTCCAAACAGGTGGTAGAAGAGCGGGACGATGTGTTGGTCATCGAGGGGGGCATGGTAGAGGTGCCCGGTGAGGTGGATTTCGGCTTTGACTTCGGCTTTCCGCCGGGTATGGCTTACGCCTGTATGGCCGAGGTGATGACCCTGGCCCTGGAGGGCCGTTATGAGAGCTATACCCTGGGACGCGAGATAACCGTGGAACAGGTGCTGGAAATCGCTCGTCTGGCCGAGAAACACGGTTTTCGTTTGGGAGGATTTCGCAGTTTCGAAAAGCCGGTGACGGACGAAGAAATCGAGCGCATCAAGGCGAACGCTCGTAAACGAGGGGGGTAACAGGAGCTGGCTATTTTTGCTGCTCCCACGCACAGCGGTTGGTTAACTTGCTGCCCCACGCTCCCGTGTGGGGTAGATTCCCCAACCTGTTGCGCGTTACCGCCGGGCTCACGGCGGGGCCGCTTCTAGCTGACCGCTGACCCTTGTGTCACAGAGGAGGGGACAATGAGCAAAGGTCGAATCTTGGTAGTCGAGGACGATTTTGACATCTCCAACATGCTGCGCATTTACTTTGATTCCCAGGGGTACGATGTCATCGTTGCTCCCCGGGGAGGCGACGCTCTGGAGTTATGCCGGCGCAAATTGCCCAATATCGTGGTGTTGGACATCAATCTCCCCGATATTGACGGCTATGAGGTCTGCCGCCAACTGCGGGCCAACCTGCGCACCAGCCATATCCCCATCATCTTCT
>JACIWR010000338.1:0-2996 GCA_014360845.1 Anaerolineae bacterium | reverse complement strand
CCAGCGCGATGAGCGCAGTGACCGCATTTCGGGGCTGGAGTTGGGGGCAGATGATTACATCACCAAACCCTTCGATATCGAGGAACTGAAGCTCAGGGTGCAGAACGCCTTGCGCCGCGCCACTTATGAGAGCATGACCAGCCCTACCACCGGCCTGCCCAGCGGCAAGCTCATCGAAGAACAGCTCAAGCTGCTGATGCGCAAGAAGGGCTGGACTATTCTCTACATCGGCATCAACGATCTGGAGCCTTTCAACGAGGCTTACGGCTTTGTGGCGGGCAATGACGTCCTGCGCTTCACCGGTTTGATATTGAGTGAGGCCGTGGACGAAGTGGGCACGGCTAACGACTTCATCGGTCACGTGGGCGGCGATGATTTCATCATCATCACCGAGTCCGATGAGCCGGAGCGACTGCGGGATAAAATCGAAGAGCGCTTCAACGAAGGGGTGGGCACTTTCTACTCCTTCCGCGATCGTGAGGCCGGCTACATGAAATTCACCGACGATTCGGGCCAGGAGCAGCGGGTGCCGTTGATGAGCCTGGCCATCGGTCTGGTCTCGGCCGACGAGACCACCTTCGCCGATATTCGCGAAATCACAGAGATTGCCTCGGAGGCCCGTCGCCAAGCCGCCCGCCGGTGATCTGTTGGGAAGATGGTGATGTCAGTCCAAGCTTTTCACGTGAGCGAAAATTGGTCTCAGCTCACTCGCCGGATGCACCGCGAGCAGATCATGGGCGGTCTGGTGATTTTGGCCGTGGTCATCTGCTCTACCATCCTGGTGGCGGTGTTCGACCGGCTTGACCTCTCTGTGGCCTGGTCTTCCTTCGCCGCGGAGGCCGTATCCCTGTGCTTATACGGTGCTGTGGCCGTCGGCTACGCCCTGCATCGCCGTCCCGGCGTGTGGACCGCAGTAGTGGGGACTTATGGGGCGAGTCTGGTGCTGATGGGTGTGACGAATTGGGTGACGAAGAACGACTTGCCCGTACGACTGGTAGACAGCCCCCGTGCTCACAGTCCTATTTTGTATGTGGGTGTCATCATGCTCCTTTATTGGGGTGTTCTTTTCGGACTGATGCGCAGTTTTCCTGATGAAATGGCGAAGATCGGGTTGACCGGTGCCCGCTGGGGGGCCTGGACTGGGGTAGGGGCCATCACCGGCTTGATCCTGGGGACGCATCTGCTGTACACGGCCCAGTCCGCAGCCAGGATGGCGCTGGTGATGAAGCCGTGGCCCTACACTGCGTGGAGTGTGTGTTATGAACTGGGGATACAATCCATCAACGAGGAGTTGTTTTTTAGAGGGCTGGCTTTCAATTATCTCCACCGGGTTGCCAGGTGGAATTTCTGGTTATCGGCCATTGTCACCTCTTTGCTCAACGTTTTGGTTCTTATCGTGAAAGCTGGGTGGAGCGCTAATTTGCTCCTTTCCCTGGGAACACTGTTCTACACTTTCGCCATGGGTATGATTAGCGCCGCGTTGTTCAGCCGCTCTCGGAGTATTGTGCCCGGGTTAGTGAACAATGTGGTTTTCAGTATGACTACTATTCTTTTGTAGCTGGGAGAGCTACTTCTGGAAATGGGTCGTATGAATAAAAGTCTTCGTCCAAGGCAAATTAGATTCAGTTGGACCGCTGTGGGGGGGATGGGGCTCACCATCCTCCTGATTACTCTGGGGGTCTATGTCAGCGATGCGGCGTCGTCGGTGTACGCGGCGGTGTTTCGCTATTTGTACCTGGTCCCCATTATCCTGATGGCTTTCAACGCCGGTTTGGGGCCGGGCATGGCCGTATCTATGAGCAGTACGGCTCTGCTGCTCCCACTGGTGGCCAACAGCGTGGTATCCACCGGCCTCTCGGCTAAAACGGTGGAGCTGTTGGTGGCCATCGTGATTCTCAACCTGGTGGCTTATCTCATCGGCGTCATCGCCGGTCCCCAACGACGTCAGAAAGAGCTGTACAGCACACTGGATCAATTGAGCGACCTTTTCAGCAAGGAGTTGCGCCTCGAGGAGCTGCTGGACATAGTGCTCACTCAGGCGCGGGAGATTCTGGATGCTCAGAGGGGCGAGATACTGCTTTGCCGCCAGGGCGATGGCCAATTGGAGATCGCCGTCAACCACGGCTTAAATGCTTCTCAAATAATGATGCTCAACCAGGCTGCGGGGAAAGGCACTCGCCTGGGCCAATGGCTGTTGGCGCGCAACGCTTCGTTCCTCAGCAACGATCTGCAATCCGACCCGCGCTATGAGTGGTGGGTGGAGGAGTTGGGTGAGCCACCTCGCTCGCTGATCGCCACGCCGCTGCGCAGGGGACATACTCCCTTCGGACTGATTTGTCTTTTCGACAAGGCAGAAGGCTCCTTTACCGATGATGACTTGCGCCTGCTGGAGGCCATAGCCAGCAAGAGTGAGATAGCCATCGAAAACGCGCGTCTGTACACCCTGACCGACGAGGCTCTGGCCCAGCGCCTGGAGGAGCTATCAGCCATCGAGGAAATTGACCGCGAACTGTCGGCCATGCTGGACCTGCAACGGGTGATTGATCTGGTGCTGGAGCGGGCCATCAGCGCCACCGGGGCGGAAGCGGGATTGGTCGGTCTGTGCGATATGAACGGGCGGACGATGGAACTGCTGGCGCAACACGGCTATACGGGTGATCTGCCCTTGAAATGGAGCGTGGAATCGGGCATCATTGGGCGGGTCGCACGCACCGGTCAACCGGCGCTGGTGCCCGATGTGACCCAGGACCCGGATTACGTGCCCACCATCGAGGGGATTCGCTCCCAGATGACAGTTCCCATCCTGCGCGAGGACATGGTCATAGGGGTGCTCAATCTGGAAAGCCCCAAGCCGGAAGCTTTCACCTGGGAGGACCTGCGTTTCGTAGTGCACCTTTCGGAGCACGCAGCGATAGCCATTGAGAATGCCCGTTTGTTCGAAGACGAAAGGCGTCAGGCCCAGGAGCTGGCCCTGATCAACGAAATCAGCCGTACCA
>JACIWR010000337.1:1127-4736 GCA_014360845.1 Anaerolineae bacterium | reverse complement strand
TCCTCCCCAGGCTCGTAGCCCCCGTCCCGGGGGCGTCTCGGCTGAGAAAACCGCGCAAAAGACAGCATCTTGCCGCATGGAACGTCCCCGGGACGGGGACTTGGAGCATAGGCTGAGTAGTCACCCCCACGCTATCCCTTTTGACGGCGCACTTCTACCACGTTATGAACCTGCTCAATTTTGGCCAGGACGCGGCTAAGCTGGGCTATGTCGGTTATCTCCAAAGTGGCGACTATGGTGGCCATGTTTTTCTTAGCCTGGGTGGTGATATTGGCGGCGGTCATGTTGATGTCCTCACCGGCCACCACCGTGCCGATGTCCCGTAACAGACCACCGCGGTCGTAGGCGCGGATGATAACGCGCACGGGATAGGTCTTCACCGCCGGACCCCAGTCCACATCAATTAACCGCTCCTGTTCGTTGGTGCGCAAGATGTTGGGACAATCGCGGCGGTGGATGGTCACCCCGCGCCCCCGGGTGATGTAGCCCACAATAGCATCCCCCGGCAGGGGATGGCAACACCCGGCCAGACGGGTCAGCAGGTTGCCCACCCCCCGCACGCGAATCTCTGGCGGGCCGACGGGAGCAGCGGGCACGAAGTGCATCGGCTGCTCGCTCTTCTCCAGTTCCGCTTCCAGCACCCTGGCCGCGATGCGTTGGGCACTGATGTCACCATAGCCGATGGCGGCCAAGAAGTCGTCCACCTTTTCGTAGTTGAAGAGCTTGGCAATGTCCTCGTAGCTCTCCTGCTCCACGTTGAGACGGCGCAACTCCTTGGCCAGCAGCTCCCGCCCCTGGGCGATGTTCTCCGCCCGGTCCTGGCGTCGGAACCACTGGCGGATTTTCTGGCGGGCGCGGGCGGTCTTGATGTAGTTCAAATGGGGGTTAAGCCAGTCGCGGCTGGGACCGCCACGCTTGGCCGTGAGAATCTCCACCTGGTCCCCGTTTTGAAGCTGGTAATCCAGGCTCACCAGGCGACCGTTGACCTTCGCCCCTCGGCAGCGATGGCCTATCTCGGTGTGGATGTGATAGGCGAAATCTATAGGTGTGGAACCGGCTGGCAGATCCACCACATCGCCCTGCGGGGTGAAAGCATACACACGATCTTTGAAGACATCGCTCTTAAGGGAGTCTAAGAACTCCTGGGCATCGGTGACGTCCTGTCGCCATTCCATCAGCGAGCGTAACCAGGCAATTTTAGCCTCGAAGGCCATATCGCGCTGCATCTGCTCCTTGTAACGCCAGTGGGCGGCAATGCCGTACTCGGCGATGCGGTGCATCTCGTGGGTGCGAATTTGCACCTCCAGGGTCTTGCCATCGTCGGCGACCACCGCCGTGTGCAATGACTGGTACATGTTGTCTTTGGGGGTGGCGATAAAATCATCGAACTGACCGGGGATCGGTCGCCACAGGTTATGGACAATACCCAGGACCGTGTAGCAGGTGGGGATGTCATTGACGATGACACGCACGCCGCGCACATCGTAAATCTGGTCAAAGGGGAGACCTTTGCGCTCCATCTTGCGATAGATGGAATAGATGTGCTTGGGACGCCCAGACACCTCGGCCTCGATACCGGCCTCTTTGAGCTCCCGTTGCAAGGTTTGGACAATGGCCTCCACATGCTTTTCGCGCTCCATGCGTCGCTCGGCGATAAGGGAGGCAATTTCTTTGTACTTTTCAGGATAGAGGTGGCGGAATCCCAGGTCCTCCAGCTCCCACTTGACCTGCCAGATACCCAGACGATTGGCCAGCGGAGCGAAAATGTCCAGGGTCTCCTTGGCTATGCGGCGGCGACGGTCTTCGGGCAGGGCGGCGAGAGTGTGCATGTTGTGCAGCCGGTCAGCGAGCTTAATGAGCACTACGCGCACATCGTCCACCATGGCCAGGAACATCTTGCGCAGGCTCTCGGCCTCCTGGGCCTGGAGGTCACCGCGGCTGAGCTTGCTGAGCTTGCCAATCTCACCCAGCTTGGTGACCCCGTCCACCAAACGCGCTATCTCATCGCCGAATTCCTGACGCAGGTCCTCCACACTCAAGATGGAGTCCTCGACGACGTCGTGCAACAATCCGGCGGCGATGGTGGGGCCATCAGGGCACAGGTCCACCAGATATTGAGCCACGGCCAAAGAATGCTGCACGTAAGGCTCGCCAGAGGCACGGGTCTGTCCCTCATGCGCTAAACTGGCCACCTCATAGGCCCGGCGGATGAGGTCGGGATTGGCATGGGGAACGGATTTCTGCACTTGTTGGAGTAAGGTTTCTATATCCATAGGTCCACCTCTCCTGACAAAGGGCAGCGAGGCCAATGGCACTCGCTGCCGTTGCGAGGATGAGGACAGGAAATAGTATATACCTAAAGCCGAATTCTTGCAACAAAAAAGGGCCACCCGGAGAGTGCGGGCAGCCCTGGGAGCCCTGGAAACAAGGGAGTTTAGTAATAGCCGCCTGAAGTTCCTCCCATCAAGGCGGGTAAGAACCCCATTGCGAAGCCACAGCAGCAGGCTAATACTAACACCACAATGCCGACGATAAGCACATTCTTGCCGAGGGCCTTGGATTCCTCGTCCTCCCTGGTCATGAGGACGATGCCGATAATGATCCCAACCACCGGGAGCAAAACGGCCAACGCGTAGAACAAAATCTTCATACCCTGACTATAGCGTTCTTCCACCACTGGTATTCACCTCCTTCCCTGGCTGATTTGAACCCCCTTGCAGGGGATAGGCCGCAATGCGCTGTGGGTCGGATTGGCAACCCAACCTACGCCTAGGGCACAGGGTACACCTGCACCCACTCCTCGTTCTGCACCTGAAAGATGTAGATGGGGGCGTCACTCACCTCGCCTTGAGCATCATAGGAGATTTTGCCAACGGGAGTTTCTATGCTGAGGGACCGAATGGCAGTGGCCACCTGCGCGGCATCGAACTTGCCCGCCTTTTTCACTCCCTCGGCCAGGACCTCCAGGGCGCTGTAGCCGTTGATACTATAGGTATCCGGATTGCGACGCTCTACCTCCTGGTATTCTCGAATCCAGTTTTCGTCCACAGCCTGAGACGGGTTGGGGGCAAAGGCGCTGACGTACATCCCCTCCGCTGTGCCCTCCGATTCGTCAATCGTCGCCGAGAGAAAGGCTCCGTCGCTGGCCAGGAAAGGGACGGTGATCCCAGCGTGCACCAGGTCGGCGCGGAGGTAGGGCGCTTCGATCTCGTAGCCGGCGTAGAAGATGGCGTCGGGGTCAGCAGCGGCGATGGCCTGCACCTCCTCGGCGAACTCGGATTGTTCCAGGGCCACCATGCGTTCCAGCACAACCTCGGCCCCTAAAGACTCCAGGGCTTTCACCGTGCGCTGACCCAGGTCAATGCCGTAGGTCTCATCGTCGTTGTAGAGGACGGCCACCCGTTTCGCGCCCAGGTTGTTCACCAGAAACTCGGCATCGGCCTGGGCCTGCACCTCATTGTTGGCGTTGACGCGGAAGAAGTTGTTGTAGTTGAGGGGATTAATGGACATGCCGCTGGCGGTGGGGGTGATGACTATCAGAGGCAAGTCCTTGTAAATCTCCAACGCGGCCAGGGTCTGCCCGCTGTTGTAGTGGCCGATCACACCGAT
>JACIWR010000337.1:0-1120 GCA_014360845.1 Anaerolineae bacterium | reverse complement strand
CGCGGCTACCTCGGAATCGGCCTCGTCGTCCAGCTCTACGACGACCACTTTGTAGCCCAACAGGCCGCCGGATTTGTTGAGCCGCTCGGCCATGAGCCGCACCCCGCCGACGACAGTTTGTCCGCCGTTGGCCTGGAAGCCCGAAAGCGGCGCGGCAACGTAGACGTACACCTCACCTTTCGTCGGCTCGACGGCCGTCCCCCCGCCCCCGCGACAGGCCGGCACGAGCAGCAGCAAAATACTGGCCAACAGCAACAACTTGATTCCTCTTCTCATATTTACACTCCCTCAAAAACTTGGAATCCTGGTGCGTAACGCAGGCTTCAGCCTGCAACGGGCGTAACGGGCTGTAGGACAAGCTTAAGCTTGTCCTACAGAGTATTCCTGCCCCTTGTACACCTCGTCCATCGTCTCCAGCACGTCTTGCAAGGCAGCCACCTGTTCGGCGATGTCCTCGCGCAGGCGCTGCGCCCGGCCGCTGTTTATATCCTTAGCCCCCATCAACTGCAGTTGCGCGTAGACCGTGCCCATGGCTGCCAGGGTGTTTTCCAACTGATATTCGGCTCTTTCCATCGTGTTCTGCAGGCGCTGCAGGTTGGCCCACTGGGCTTCCTTTCCAGCGATGGTTTCCTGCAACTGAGCCCGCACTGCTTCGTCGTCCTCGTCCTCCAGACGCTTCCGAAAATTCTTGATGGCCAGCGGCACCGAGCGCAGGTCTTGTTCCAGCACCGGGTCGCTGGCATAAGCGTCGAGGCGCTGAGCCAGAAGATAGACCTGCTCCACCCAGGTGGTGATCTGTCGGGCAGTCTCGGCCAGGTGATCGCGCAGCACGCCTTTTTGAGTGCGCCGCACGACTTCTTCGATGCGACCCCGGTATTCCAGGGCTTTCTCCACCCGTTCGCGCAAGGGTTTCTGGCGCAGGGACTGCGGGTCGAACTGGCGACGGAACATTTCGGCTACCACCCGCGCAGCCGTAGCCTCGTCGGAGAGGCTGGTCCAGATGATCGCTATCTCCGCCACCCCACCGACGAGGAGCCAGACCCACCACGGTAACCAGGGAAGCCACAACGGGCCTAGAAGCAGAGTAAGGGCAGGCAGGACGATGAAAAAAACAGCAATG
>JACIWR010000336.1:999-4745 GCA_014360845.1 Anaerolineae bacterium | reverse complement strand
CCAGCAGTGTCAGCGCCACCCGCTTCCCCAGCGACCAAGCCGGATAAAACAGCAGCAGACCGCTCAGGACGGCCATCTCCAGCAGACCGGAGCATTCCAGACCCACCCGCACCACCGTCCAGCCCGGCTCTTGCACAACCACCCAGACCAAAATATCCGGCGCCACCTCAAAAACGCGAGTGGGGATACCCATCACCTGGCTCACGGCATGAGCGCTATAAGCAGTTATCATTTCCAGCCAAAGCTCCAGGGGCACCAGACGTGTCCCGGCAAAGATCAGCAAAAAGGTCAACCCTACCGCGGCAATGGTGTAAAAGATGAGCCAGATGCGGTAATGGCGGAAAAAGAGCAAAAGCGCCAGCCAAACGATGGCCGCCGCTACGAAGACACCGAACGACGCCACTCGAACCTCCCGCGTGTGTACCAGGCCACGCCAATGACAACCACGATAATGACCATGAGCCCCGACCAACCCAGGATAGGAACAGGCGACCAGGTGATATCACCGCTATCCGGCACCCGGTCCACGTTGTTGGGATTGGCGTTCGGTCCGGCCCCGGCGTACATGCTCACGGTTTGGTGAGCATCAATCCCAAGGTCGGCAAAGGAAACTCTCCACTCCGCTCGCGCTCCCCCCTCCTGCCGGGAATCCCCCCAGTCGCCGCCGCTCTGGCTGATCTGGTCTCCCGTCCCGCTGAAGACGGTGACTGTGACCTCGCTGTCATTCTTGGCCGGATCGTACAGGACCCGCACCATCCGATCCTGAGCACTGGTGTAGTCTCCGTCGTTGTTAGTATCCAGAAAGACGAAGTAATAGGCGCGCGGGTTGCCGCCACTAGGCTGCTCCCGCTCCATCATCCAGTAGATGTGCTCGTCGTTGGGATTAGTGCCCCAATAAAAGGTCAAAATATCCAGGTTGGGAGTCGGCCCATCACCCGGCGGGTCCTCGATGTAGGTTTGTCCGACCCAATCGTCAAACTGACCGTCAATGACCAGCGTGGCAGCCACGACGATGACCGGCATCGCCAGGACCAGCAGGAGTGCGATGACCAATCTCCACTTCCATTTTCGACTATCGAACTTGAACTCCATCGCGTTACTACTCACCTTTACACTGCCAAGATGCAGAGTACGCCGCACCGCCGCCATTCGATTGAAATCCGCCGCGACGCCTCTCGCCAGAGCCAGCCTCAAAGTTTCCATCTATATGTATTATAGCATAAATAAAGCATAAATAGCGTAAAGCATTGGTGCATTATGTGTTAACGTCGCTAGTCTATCTCGCGCTGGTCGAGGGCCGCCTCTTGCAGAGGTGGGGCATCCGAGATTTTACCGGATGAGCGGTAGAAGAAAGCCCAGCCCCCAAGCAGCGCCAGCCCGCTGACCACCCATCCCCAGGTGTAAATGGGCGTCGGCCTCACCCGGATGGTGACGTGATGCCGGCCCGCTGGCGCATCGAAGGCGACCAGGTTTTCGAAGGAGTCCATCGGGACCACTCTGCCGTCCACCTGGACCTGCGTTCCCTCGTGATAGGCCACCGGCACCAGCAAGGTGCCATAGGTGTCCAGGGTATACCAGAAACTGTAACCTTCCTGAGAGGCCGTGTAGCCCGTCAACGGCACCGCCTGGTAGTCGTTGGGTTGACCGGCCGGCAATTGCAACAAATCGGCCAGCAGGCTTATGGCCGCCGCGTCCCCGGTGAGGACGGCATGGTAGGGCAAGTTGATCCCCACAAACCAAACCCGTCCTCTTTCATATTCATTATACCCCAAAACTACGCTTTTTGCACCCAGATAATTGTGATATAGAACCTCCACATCCAAACCCTGGGGCGTATGGGTCTGCCAGCGAGGAAATTGCGCGCTGAAGGGTTGCAGTTGATAGCTTTGTCCCCCTCCTTCGATTTGTACAGCACCTGGTCCCAGCGTTATCGTCTCCCCCCAGACCCCCAGGAAATGGGGCTCCCTGGCCAGGGGATCGTCGGGCACGCCGGTCAGGTCAACCACGACGCGCACACCAGCCCGGGCAACCTGCTGCACCAGTTCTTCGGCCTTCTCCCGATTCTCCCACTGGAAGCCGGAGAGGAAGAGAGTGTCATAGGCGCTCAATTCTTCGAAAGTATAGTCATCCACTCGCGAGCGGGTGCCCACTATAAGTTGGGGAAAGATATAAGCCAGATTTTGCGCTCCCCGGCCAATGCCCAGGGCCCGCCAGTTAACCCGGTAGGCCCGGGGCGCGCCATCGCGATGATAGAGAGTGACTTCACGCCCCTGGTAGATGGGGACAAACTCTGCCGATTCCAGCGCCGCTATCAGACCTGGGTCAATGGGCGAAGCGCGCAAGAGAACCAGATCATCGGCCCCCAGCAATGTCAGCCGGTCCAGTGCATAGTTGGGATACCCCAGTCGCAGTGACTCGTTGATGGCGGCGACGTTGCGGGCAGTGCGGGCTCCCTGGTAGGCCCAACCGTAGACCTGTTCACGAGTGCCGAGGGCGGTAAAGAAGTAGGAGGGAGCGGATCCCAGGCGGCTGTAGTCCAGAGTCGCCTCGCGCCAGCCGGAAAGGTTAGAAAGGCGCTGGGCCACGGCGATCACGTCCGGGCGGGCTGGTCGCAGGTGGATGAGCCGCAGGGAAAGAGCACCGTCCGCCACCAGTAGTCCCAGGAGGACCACCGTGGCCAAGGCAGATTTCCGCAGCCAGGTCTGCACACGCCACATCAGAGCCAGCAGCAAGGCAAAGCTGGCAATGCCCAGGAAGCGCAGCGGCCAGAGGAGATGATGCAGCGGTAAGGCATTGAACAACTGGTTAAAACCCGGGGTGGTGATCAACACCCCAAACAGCCCGGTCAGAGTCAAGGCCACCACCCAGCCATCGCGGCCCCGACGGACGAACAACAGAGCCGCTGCCGCCAGCAACAGCGCCGCACCGGGATAGACAATCTCCGGATCCCTCAGGCGCAGCGTGGGGTTCAGGTACGTACTCAGGGGAAAGACGGCCAGGGCCTCGGTCATCGCCGCCGAGTCCAGCTCGGTGATGCCGCCGGTCAGGCTGGGCAACAGCCACCAGCCCGAGAGCATCACCCCCAGCACCACGTGGACCATGGTCAGCAACGCTCGCCTTACCGTGGTCACGCAGCTCATCCAACACAGCACCGCCAGCAAAGCGCCACAGGCAGTGTAAATGGCGGCCATCATGGCGTGGCTGAGCACGATAGCTGCAAAACACAGCGCCAGGCCCAGACGATGCCAGCGCGTGCCCGTCTCTTCGAGGGAGCGGAGGAAGAAATAAATCGCGAGGGGCAGCAAAGCAGTGGCTAAAACGCGGGGCAGGTTGCCCTCGGCCAGCGCCACGCGCACGTTATCCGGCAGAAAGAGATAGAGCACACCACCGACGGTCGCCGGCAGCCATCCCACCCAGCGGTGGTAGAGTAACCATACCAGCCCACCCGCCAGCGCGCACAGGGCAATGAACCAGTTAGCCGCAGCGATGGAATCGCCTATGGCATAGGTCAGGACGACCAGCAGATAGTAGGGCAGCGGCGGGTAGTAACGCAACATCTGGATGCCCATGTACCAACTGGGCAGAATATTGGGATACAGGCGACCAGCGGCGATTTCCTTCTGAAGAAACTCGGCTTTGAGAACGTGGCCCAAAGTATCGGAAGACCAGGGATAAACATCACGGTGAAGCTGCTGGTGGAGGCCTACGGGGGCGACATCCGGGCTTATAACGACGGAGGGGCCTGT
>JACIWR010000336.1:0-989 GCA_014360845.1 Anaerolineae bacterium | reverse complement strand
AGAAACTCGGCTTTGAGAACGTGGCCCAAAGTATCGGAAGACCAGGGATAAACAGCGCCCGCCTCCCGTGGGAAGAGAATCCCCTGGTAGACCAGCAGAGTGGCCAGCGCTATTACGACTACACCCCCCACCAGTTTGCCAAGTGGGTGGATTCTCATAGCTCTTGTATCCTTCTGAAAGTGACATAGTTCGTCGGCGATTCCCAGATGGTGAGGGACTGCAACACCGCTTCAGTGCCCCGAAACTCTTTGTCGAGTTGCTCGAACAGGTAAGCCGCCAGATTTTCAGCCGTCGGTTCCTGGAAGGTAAAGGGAGGGATGTCATTCAAAAACCGGTCCTCGTACCGGGCAAACAAGCGGCGCATTATGTCCCGCGTCTCTTCGATACCGATCAACGATTGCTCGCCCAGATAACGGGGCCGCCGGACTTTTATCTCCACCTTCCAGGAGTGAGCGTGTGCCGGCTCATCTCCCAGGGCGTGACGGGCATTGAAGAAATCAATGATCCCCACCTCGTAGACGTATTTTGCGCCTCCCAAAAAGGACCGCAAGAAATGCAAGTTTTCCTCCTCATTTGCATGAAGGCCGAGAGCGCTGTCCCCCTGGCTGAGTCCCCAGGATGTGCTCTACCGCCCGCGCCCCAGTATCACGCCACCGCGCTCGGCTCCCTGACGCCGGCCCGGCTCAACGGATTCTTCCTCGTGCGCTTTGATCACACCCAGCAACGCCTCGACATCATCCAGGTGCAGCCCGAATTGCTCCCCGTGGTCCAGCACGGTCTGAGCCAGTGCGCGAGTGACATGTACCTTCAACTCTTGTAGCGATTCAAACTCCACCCAGGTCACTTCCGTGCGCCGGAGGTGCGTTTGGGCCGAGGGGCTGTAGTGCACGTTCTTTCGATAAGCCAGCAGTATCTTGTCCGTCTCTTGGGCCCGCTCCCACTCGACCCCCATGGGAGCGGCGAAGTCGGTCCCCAGCAATACCAGGTAC
>JACIWR010000335.1 GCA_014360845.1 Anaerolineae bacterium | reverse complement strand
GACCTGCTGCGCAGGCCCTTCCGGTCATTTGACAAGAACAGCCAGCGCTGGTATATTCACGTTGCATTCGTTTTAACACCGTCGGGCACCAAAAGTTGCGGGTGCTGGTAGGATAACTCCGCAGAAGTTGTCCTACTGAAAAGCGAGATATGTGATGTAGCGGCGGACGGCCCTGTCCGCCCGGGAACGCGGCCACGGCGGGCCGCCGCTACGCCTTTGCACTAATTATACGAGGAAGTGTACCGTGCACAATCAGCGAAAGGCGGAGCACTTGCGCGTCACTCTGGAAGAAGATGTTCGCTTCCGCGGGGTGACCACGGGCTTTGAGCATTATCGTTTCATTCACCAGGCGTTGCCGGAGATCAGCCTGGAGGAGATTGATCTATCCACTTCTCTTTTGGGCAAGCGCCTGCGTGCACCGTTGCTTATCTCCGCGATGACCGGTGGCACTCCCCAGGCGAGTATCATCAATCGTCATTTGGCGCGCGCGGCCCAGATACACGGCCTGGCCATGGGGGTCGGTTCGCAGCGGACCGGACTGGAGGAGAGGGAGACCGTGGACACTTATCGTGTCCGCGATGTGGCCCCCGACATCCTGCTATTGGCCAATCTGGGCGCGGTGCAGCTCAATCATGGTTACGGCGTGGAGCACTGTCGGCGGGCGGTGGAGATGATAGCCGCCGATGCCCTGGTGCTGCACCTCAATCCCTTGCAGGAGGCCCTGCAACCCGGTGGTGACACCGATTTTCGCCGTCTGTTGAGCAAAATCGAGGTCGTGTGTCGGGCTTTGCCGGTGCCTGTAGTGGTCAAAGAGGTGGGTTGGGGCATCTCGGAGACGGTCGCCCGGCAATTGGCTGCGGTCGGGGTGGCCGCTATTGATGTGGCCGGAGCGGGCGGCACTTCTTGGAGCGAGGTGGAGGCCCATTGTGCCGCCGAGGCCCGCGTGCGACGCATCGCCACGGACTTCGCCGAGTGGGGCATACCCACTGCCGAGTCCCTGATCCGCGCGCGGCGTGGCGCTCCCCATACTCCCCTGATCGCCAGCGGTGGCATCCGTACCGGTTTGGAAGTGGCCAAAGCCCTGGCTCTGGGAGCTGCTGCGGCAGGCATTGCCACCCCGTTTTTAAGACCGGCCACCATTTCCGTCGAAGCGGTCAGCGAGGAAATAGACATCATCCTGAAGGAATTGCGCATCGCCATGTTCTGTGTTGGCGCGGCCACGGTGGACCAGCTAAAGGACACTCCTTTCCTGGAACGTGTCGGCTGAGAGCAATCGTGTAGCACCAATTTTGCCCGGAGGAACGATGAACATCCAAAGGACCTTCGCTCCCTATCTGGATGCCGTGGAACACGAGCTACGAGCGGCATTGGAGACCCCCCATGATTTATTGGCCCCTTTTTACGGTATGATGCACTATCACCTGGGCTGGGTGGACGAGCACTTTGTGGCCTGTGATGCTGCCAAAGGCAAGCGCCTGCGCCCCTTATTCTGCCTGTTGACTTGTGAGGCTGTCGGCGGCGATATGACTCAGGCCCTCCCGGCTGCCGTGGCCGTGGAACTCATCCACAATTTCTCGTTGGTTCACGACGACATCGAGGATGACAGCCCCACGCGCCGCCATCGCACCACCGTGTGGAAGCTGTGGGGCGTGCCCCACGGGATCAACGTCGGTGATGCGCTTTTCGTCCAGGCTTATCTGGCGCTGGGCCGCCTGGTGGAGCGAGGGGTGCCGCACGTGCGAGCTCTGGCCGCGCAGCGGACCTTGATGGAAGCCTGCTTGATGTTGTGTGAGGGGCAGTATCTGGACATGACCTTCGAGACGCGGTTGGATGTTGACCTGGACGAGTATCTGTGGATGATTCGCAACAAAACCGCCACGCTGTTGGCCTGTGCCTGCCAGCTGGGAGCCATGGTAGCCACCGACAATAGTGAGCTCATCGCTCATTATCGCCGTTTCGCCGAGAATCTGGGGATGGCCTTCCAAATCCAGGATGACATTCTGGGCATCTGGGGCCGAGAAGAGGAGACCGGCAAATCCGCCGTGAGCGACATCCAGCAGCGGAAGAAGACTCTGCCCTGGGTATACGCGGTGAGCGTCGCCAACCATGAAGAAGCGGCCCGGCGCTTGCGGGAGCTTTACAGCCTGCCGACGCTGGATGAGCGAGACGTGGCTGAGGTGCTGGACATCCTGGAGTCCGTCGGGGCGCGGGAGTATGCGGCTGAGGTCGGGGCGGAATATCACCGCCTGGCCCTGGAGGAACTGGAAGCCACCGGCGTGGAAAACGAAGTCCAGGACGACTTGCGCGCACTGGCCAACTCGTTACTGGGGAGAACTGCATGAATGCATTCCATCCAGCGCCTTCGCCGGAAGGGCGGACCGCAGGCCCTCTGGCCCGGCGCGATCTGGTATGGCTGATAGTGCTGGGCATCCTCTCGGCCCTGATTTACGCTGCGGCCTTTCCCTGGCGCTTCCCCTTGCTCCAATTGTACGATACGCCTTTCATTGACCTGGGCAAGCTGACTCAACACACTCGTGCTGGCGCGCTGAATTTCGCTCTGAGCATTCTCGTGCTATTTGTGCTCTACTGGATCGCCTATTGTAGGACAGGCTTAAGCGGTAAAGCGGGCTTAAGCCCGCTTTACGTGATGGGCTTCGCGGTACTTTTCTTCGTCATCCTGGCCCTGACTTATCCCATCGGCGCGGGGGATGTGTTCGATTACATGCTGGGCGGACGTATCCTGGCTCATTACCGGGTCAATCCTTACACCCATTCCGGCGCCGATTTCTTGCCCGATGATCCTTTTGCCCCCTATGCCCCTTACTTCCGCCACCCCTCGTACTACGGTCCGCTGTGGACTCTGATCGCTGCCGGGGCCAATCTGCTGGCCGGTACAGGCGACCTGCTGGCCAATCTGTGGGCGTTCAAGGCCATCGCGCTGGTCTTCTATCTGGCGGATGTGGGGCTGATATACCTGATCATGCGCGGGTGGCGTCCCGAGCGGGCGCTGGGCGCGGCTTTTCTGTTCGCCTGGAATCCGCTGGTTCTGTTCGAGACGGCGGTCAACGCTCACAACGATGTGGTGATGATGGCCTTTGTGCTGTTGGCGGTGTACCTCTTCCAGCGCCGACGCTATCACGGTATGATGGCGGCTGTGGTGGCTTCAGCTCTCATCAAGGTGGGCTCCGCTTTTCTGGTGCCCGTTTTCTTTTTGGCCGCGCTGTGGGCTTTGCCCTCCTGGCGCAGGCGCGGCTCTTTTCTCCTCAGCGGTGGGGCGGTGGCAGCAAGCATAGGGGTGCTGCTCTATCTTCCCTTTTGGGAGGGCAGTCAAATTCTCACCGTGGGCCGGCGGTTTGGTATGTTCACCAGTTCTTTCCCCACTCTGCTCATGCTCGTGCTTCGTTGGCGGCTGCCCCAGGAGTCGGCCAAGGCCATCGCCTCCAGCCTGGCCACGGCGGTGTTCGCCGCCTTCTATGTGTGGCAGTTGCTCAAGCTACGCGGGAACCTGGAGAGCTTGCTGCGGACCAGTTACGTGCTGACGCTGTTTTTCCTGTTATTCATCTGCCTCTGGTTCCAGCCCTGGTACATCATCTGGGTGATGGCCCTCGCCGCGCTGCTTTCCGAGGACGCCGTGCGCCAGAGCGTGCTGTTTACCTATGGGGGCCATTGGGCTTATGTGGTTTACCATTTCGTCTGGTTCTGGTATGTGCCGATCATGAATTGGGGGGGTACCCTGGGGGTGCATACCACGGCCGTGGTGACCATTTTCATCTGGCCATTGGCCTACGGCGTTTACCGGCTGGTGAGGAGGCGGCGGGCTGGTCCGTAGATGTCGCTTTGTTTTCTCACCATGGAGGACACCAAGGACACGAAGATAGGACTTGGTGTCCTTTGTGTATGCTGCCGTCAAATCAAGTCCGCCCGTTGCAAACGCTTGCGCAACGCTGACCGGCGGGCGTAGCGCTTTTGCAAATCCGCGACCCGGACCTGGAAATCGGCCAGGCGTCCCTGGTAGTTGGCCAGGTCACGCAGTTGGAGGAGCAATGCGACCGCTTTGTCGTAAGAGGCCGATTTCTTCTCCTCGACGAGTGCCTCGACCTCACACCAGGTTTCGGCCTCGCGTGAGGCGAGGGCCTGGCGGCGCGCAGCCAGGCCAGGTACAACACCCGGTAGTCCCCTTCTGCCAGGTCATCGCGCAGTCGGCTCAGCGAGGAGAGCCAGCCTTCACTCTCGATCCAGTCGCTTCCTTCCTCTTCGTCCAGCGAGATGTCCAAGATCAGGCTGTCGCTGACGGGCTTCAGTTCGATATAATACTCCCACAGATACGGCTCGATCTGCCGGGGATCCAGCAGGCCTGTTGGAAAACGAAAGGCCAGCCGCTTACTGCCCCGGTTGGCCAGGTACAGGAAGGCGTCGAAATAGCGGGCCAGCACCTGGAGGGGGTCATGTTTGAAGTCGCTCCAACTGTAGGTGACCACTGCCCGCGTAGAGGTGACGGAAATGTGGCTGGACAGCCTGTTCACTGCTGCCCGCTCTTCCGGCGTGAGGGGCCGGTCAAGGGTTTGCCATTCGTAGTACTGGTATTCGCTCATAGGTAGCCCTTTCCTTGCGATTGTGCCTCGTGACTACTCAGCCCATGCTCCAAGTCCCCGTCCCGGGGACATTCCATGCGGCAAGATGCTGTCTTTTGCGCGGTTTTCTCAGCCGAGACGCCCCCGGGACGGGGGCTACGAGCCTGGGGAGGACAGTGCGCCTGCTAGCC
>JACIWR010000334.1 GCA_014360845.1 Anaerolineae bacterium | reverse complement strand
CTGCCTGAGGGAAAACCTGAGCGATGAGCGCCCCGTAGTCCTGGCGCAAGTCGGTAACTACGACCCGCGGGTGATAGCCTTTGGCCCGTAAGGCCAGGAGAAAGGCGTGTGCGCTATCCTTGTTACCGACATTCCGCACCTTGACAAGCGAGAAATGAGATTTTATGGTATCCTCTAGGCAGAGGAGGATACCGATGACCGAAGGATATGCAACTCAACGTTTGGATCACCTGGGCATCGTGGCCGGCATCTGCCGGGAGATCGGCCTGGCCGAGCAAATTGAGCGCATTGTCGGGCCCACCGAACGACAAGTTAGCGTCGGGGAAGCCGTGCAGGCGATGGTCCTGAACGCCCTGGGCTTTACCAGTCGTCCTCTCTACCTGACCCCGGAGTTCTTTGCCCACAAGCCCCTGGACCGCCTGTTGCGTCCAGGACTGACAGCCGAGATGCTCAATGATGATAGTCTGGGCCGGGCCCTGGACATCCTCCACGAGCGGGGGGAGACCGAAATCTTTGCCCAGGTGGCTTCCCACGCCCTGCGGGTGTACGGCATCTCCCATCGCTTTGTCCATCTGGACACCACCTCCTTCAGCGTGGAGGGGGAATATGACCGGCCGGATGAGCCGGGGGTCATTCGCATCACCCACGGCTATTCTCGGGATCACCGGCCCGACCTGAAGCAAGTGGTGGTGGCGTTGCTGACCACCTACCGCTCGGCATTGCCCACCTGGATTCAGGCCCTGGACGGCAATACCAACGATAGCCGGGCTTTCCCTGCGATTGTGGCCGCCTACCTGGCCCAGATGGGGGAAGGGGAAACGCCCTACCTGGTGGCCGACAGCGCCCTCTACAGCGAAGAGAACCTTCAACGCCTCTCGGAGGTGAAATGGCTGACCCGGGTGCCGGAGCGCCTTGGGCTGGCCAAGGGGTTGATTGAAGCGGTCAGCGCGGAGGAGATGCAGCCGGCTGCCCAGGAGGGGTATCGCTCCCTGGAGTTGTGCACGGTCTACGGAGGGGTGCGCCAGCGGTGGCTGGTGGTCTGGTCGGCCTCGGCACAGGAGCGGGAGCAGGCGGCGCTCCAGAAGCGCATCGAGAAGGAGAAGAAAAAGGCGGAGAAAGCGTGGCGAGCCCTTTGTCGGCGAGAGTTTACCACGCCGCAAGAAGCCGAAGCGGCCGTGCGGGAGAAAGAGAAGCGCTGGCGGTATCATCGGGTGGAGGCACGGCTGCAGCTGGTGGCCCACTATGGACAGCGGGGGCGTCCTCCGGCGGGGGCTAAGCCCCAGCGGGTGGGCTACCGATGGGAAGGGGAGGTGGTGGAGAGCGCCGAGGCGATGGCTGCAGCCCAGAGACGATTGGGCAAGTTCATCCTGGCGACGAACGAGTTGGACGAGGGGGCGTTGCCGGCGGAGGAGATGCTTTGGGCGTACAAAGGGCAAGGGGTTGGGCCGGAGCGGGGCTTTCGCTTTCTCAAGGACCCGTGGTTCTTTGCGGATAGCCTCTTCCTGAAGAAGCCGGCGCGGATCATGGCGCTGGTGATGGTGATGGGATTGGCGTTGCTGGTCTATGCCCTGGCCGAACACAAGTTGCGGAGCGCTTTGCAGGAACGGGGGGAGAGCATCCCCAACCAGGTGGGGAAGCCCACCCAGCGGCCCACAATGCGCCGCGTCTTCCAGATGTTTGAGGGGATAGATGTGTTGCTGATCCCGGCGGCGGATGGGGTTCGGCAACAGGTTCTTAACCTCCGACCGGTTCATCGTCAAATCCTTCGCCTCCTCGGCCCGCACGTGGAAAAATGCTACCAGGACACCAGTTAGGTGCGGAATGTGGGTTGGACCAGCAAGGTGGAGAAGTATTGGCAGGAGGAACGAGATGCGAATTCAATACGATCCTGAAGCTGACATCCTCCTCTTCGTACTGCGGGATTTGCCGCCGGTAGATGCGGTGGAGGAACCGGGAGGAGTGATCATCAGCTACGGAGAGGACGGGGAGGCAGTCAGCGTGGAGTTCTTAAATGCTTCTGCGCGTCATCTGATTCGGCCAGGCGAAATCAGCGTGACGTTCCAAGCTGAGCTTGTACCCGGAGGAGCGTACGCGACAGCAGGGGCATAGGGTGGGTACAGTCCAGTGAGCAGATGGGGTTTTGGCGGCGCCGCAGTACAATCTAGAGACTGACCAACGCCGAGGGCAATGCCATGCGGGGGGACAGGCTGAAGCCTGTCCTACGGACCGACCGGGCAGCGTGGCCGCAGCCGAGGAGGAGAAAGCAGTTTAGGGCATATGCAGACGGGCGATCCTGCCCGCGGGCGAGGTCGCCTGGCCCATGGGGAGAGTGGTAGGTTGGGTTTCGGCTGCACCTCAACCCAACCTACGGACTCCGGGTTGATCGGATGCCGATGGAAGAAAGTGGGCCCCAGGGGGGCAAGAGAGCAAGGAGTGAAGTGGGATATGAACCAGATGGTTACCTCATCCTTTCAAAAGGCAATTGACGTCGTTGAAGCGCTACCACCGGAGGACCAGGAAATGCTGATCAATCTGATTCGCCGTCGTCTGATTGAGCGTCGGCGCGCAGAGATTGCTCGCCACGCGGCGGAGACCTTGCAAGCTGTGCGGGAAGGTCAGGCGCAGCATGGCACGGTTGAAGATTTTCGTCGCACCTTTGGGCGGCGGACCCGTAGGAATCCGCGCTTGCGGCAGCGCATATTTGCAGTGTTGGAACTGCTGGTCCAAGATGTGTCTGACCCCCGGCTAAAGACTCATAAACTGCGAGGACAACTCTGGAAGGTTTGTGGGCCTGCTGGGTCGAATATGATTGCCGGATCGTGTTTGCTCTCGAGCCCGATCCAGAGACAGGCGAGGACATGATCGTCTTGATTGACATCGGTACGCATGATGAGGTGTACTGATGAAACCGACCAGGGGGAAGACCAGGTGAGAGTTGAGCAGGCTGGGTTTCGACCGCGTCTCAAGCCAACCTATGGGCTTCGACGTGATGGGAGTGAGCGTGGCTCCTTCGTCTGCGCTCCAGGACAGGCTTGACCGAAGCCGAAGGCAATGCCATGCGGTGGGACAGGCTGAAGCCTGTCCTACGGACCGACCGGGCAGCGTGGCCGCAGCCGAGGAGGAGAAGGCGGTTTAGTGCATACGCAGTCGGACGATCGTTCGACTGAGCCCCTTCGTCTTCGCTCAGGATGTAGCTCACGACGAAGTCCTGCCCGCGGGCGGGGTCGCCTGGCCTATAAGGGAGAGTAGTAGGTTGGGTTGAGGTGCAGCCGAAACCCAACCTACGGGCTATGGCCTGGGCGCTTTTGCTGGCGCCGCTCCTAGCGCTGGGCAACCTGCGCGGGGCGGCTCAAGGACTGGGCCCGGAACGAGGCCGCCTACCGCCAGGCCCTGGAGTGGAAGCCGGGGGGTGAGGGGATCCAGGCCAAGATTGAGGCACTGAAGGAGTGGTAGAGGCTGCAGAGAAGCGGAGGGATGGAGGAGCAGGGGGGGCCACTCGGATTCAGGGGCAGAGATCGGAAGCTGCACCTCCATTTGACACCACGCCAGGTCTGATAAGGAATCTCTGCAAAACACTGGCGTTGAGATAACTTGCATGATGGACAAAGTCTTGGGTTTTCATAGAAGTTTGTTCCAGATGATGCGCATCGGGCTCAAAAGCACCGTAGCCCGCAATGCTGCTTCGCTTTACCTCATTCAGTTTGCCAACTACATTGTCCCGCTTATCCAAGTTCCGTACCTGGTGCGAGTACTGGGACCTGCGGGATACGGGGCAGTGGCCTTCGCCCAGAGTTTCATCAGCTATTTGTCGCTCTTTGTAGAATATGGGTTTGACTGGTCGGCTACCCGCAAGATCTCCGTTCAGCGCCATGATGTTCAATCTGTGAACCGCATTGCACTCCACGTGTGGGCGGCGAAGTTTTTGCTTGGTGTGGTGGGCCTGGTTGTGCTGATTGTGCTGGCTCTGGTCGTCCCCAAACTGCGTGAAGTTCTCTGGTTGCTGCTTGCTCTTTATGGGTTGGTTTTGGGCAACGTGCTTTTCCCCACTTGGCTATTTCAGGGCATGGAGCGGATGGTTGCCATTTCCGTGATCAATTTGGGGATGAGAGTTGGGGTTCTTGGAGGGGTCTTCTTGCTGGTCAAAAAGCCGGAACATGCAGTAATGTACGCGGGGCTTATGGGGGCCGGGGCAATCGCAGCCGGAGCAACCGGAATGATAGGGGCAGTTCGCATGTTTGGTTTAAGGCTCTCCCGAATCTCATGGACGGGTATTTGGGAAGTATTACGAGAGGGATGGGTTCTGTTCCTGTCCAAGGCTTCCGTAAGCCTTTACACGGCTGGGAATGCTTTTATTCTGGGGATGCTTACGAATCATACGGTAGTGGGTTATTACAGCGCAGCGGAAAAGGTTGTAAAAAGTGTTCTGGGACTGATTGGACCCATCTCGCAAGCAGCATATCCAAGATTTAGCAAATTAGCTGCTGAGTCTCGAAAGCAAACTTTGGTCTGGGGTTTAAGGTTACTAATGATTATGGGACTGGCTGGGTCTCTATTAATGACGACTGTTCTTTTATGTGCTCCATTCTTGTCAGCACTTTTGCTTGGGCCACAATTTGCACTTTCTACTGAGGTGATGCGTATTCTTGCACCCATTATTTTCTTGATTGCTCTCAACAATACAATGGGCGTTCAGATGCTTTTCCCATTACACTATGATAGGTTTGTTTTTAAGACTGTTCTTATGGCGGGGTGTTTCAATGTGCTTCTTG
>JACIWR010000333.1 GCA_014360845.1 Anaerolineae bacterium | reverse complement strand
CCTTGGCCCCCACGTCAATGCCGCGCGTGGGCTCGTCCATAATCAGCACGCGGGGTTGTGTGGCTAACCACTTGGCGACGACGGTCTTTTGCTGGTTGCCGCCGGAGAGGAACAAGGTCTTCTGGTCTAAACTGGGGGTGCGGATGTTCAGCTTGTCCACGTACTCCTGGGCGGTTTTGCGCAAGCCCTGGTGGTCCAGCCACGTCTTCAGACGCGTGTGGCGGTCCAGGGTGGGCAGGGCGATATTCTCCAACACGGATGACCGGAGCACCAATCCCTGTTTGCCGCGATCTTCGGGCACAAACCCGATGCCGGCCTTCAGTGCGTCAATGGGCGATTCGATTTTGATCCGCTTCCCTTCGATGTATATCTCCCCGGCGTCCTTGGGATCAGCGCCGAAGAGCAGGCGCGCCGTCTCCGTGCGACCAGCGCCCACCAGACCGGCAAAGCCCAGAATCTCCCCGCGACGCAGGACGAAACTCACATCCTCCACCACACCCCGGCGAGTAAGCCCGCGCACTTCCAACAAGGGTGCTCCTATCTCCGTTTCTTCCTTGTGGAACAGGTCCTTCACCTCGCGACCGACCATGAGTTGAATGATCTGCTCAGGTGTTGCTTCGTTGATGGGCATGCAGCCCACCCTCGTCCCATCGCGCAGCACCACCACTCGATCGGCAACGCGGAACACCTCCTCCAGGCGGTGAGTGATGAAGATGACCCCGAGACCGCGCTCCTTGAGCGTTTTGATGATCTCGAATAGCGTCTCTACCTCGTCCTCGCCCAGGGCCGACGTCGGCTCATCCATGATGATGATACGCGCGTCTACGGCCAGGGCTTTGGCGATCTCCACCATCTGCTGCTCGGCTACGGAGAGATCGCGGACCAACGTCGAGGCCGATACGTGCGCGCCGACCATGTCCAGATACCTCTGGGCTTCGCGCTCCATGCGACGCCGGTCCACCAAAAGGCGGCCCAGGCCGGAGCGGCGCGGCTCGCGGGCCATGAAGATGTTCGCCGCGGAGCTCTGGTTGGGGGCCAGGTTGAACTCCTGATAGATGATGGCGATTCCCATCTGCTGGGCGTGATAGGGGCTGCTGATCTCTATTTCCCGACCGTTCACGAAGATGCGCCCCGTGTCTTTGCGATATGCCCCGGAGAGGATTTTCATCAGCGTGGACTTGCCGGCGCCGTTTTCACCGACCAGGGCCAATACCTCGCCGGCTTCCAGGTCGAGGTCCACATTGGACAGGGCCTGCACGCCGGGGAAGGCTTTGGAGATATTTTCCATGCGCAGGATCAAATTCTGTTCGCTCAACCGCGTCCTCCTCGAAGGCTGTAGAGCAGGCTTTCAGCCTGTCCACGCTGTAGCACTAAGCCTGGCTGGAGAACCATTTCTTCCAGAAGTCAAATCTGCCACCGCGGCGCATCGTATCGTAGACCACGGCCACGACCAACACGCTCCCCAGAATCACATCTTGCGCGTATGAGGAGATGTTCATCACCACCATGCCGTTTTGCATGACGCCCATGATGGCTGCTCCCAAGATGGCTCCTAGCACGGTACCCTCGCCTCCCAGCAGGCTCGTCCCGCCGATGACGGCAGCCGCAATAGCCCACAGCTCATAAGCCGCACCGACCACAGGCGTGCCCTGGCCCAGCCGCGATGCCAGGATGACCCCCGTCAGCGCGGCGAGGAATCCGCTGGTCGCGTAGCAGAAAATGCGCACCCGATCCACGTTCACCCCGGAGAGGCGTGCGGCCTCGATGTTGCCGCCCACGGCATAAATGCGATAGCCCAGCGGCGTGTGATTGAGGATGAGGGAGACAAGGCCGGCGATGCCCAGTAAAATCAAAAAGGAGATGGGAATCGCACCCAGTGCGCCCCCTTCTCCTTTTAGATTCAAAACCGCAGCCAGGTCTCCCTGACCCAAAATGAGGAAAGGATGCCCGGAATCGAAGACCTGGGGATAACCCCGGGTGATGTTGGCCGCCACACCGCGGGCGATCAAATAGGTGCCCAGGGTGATGATAAAGGGTGGAATCCCCAGTTTGGTGACAAAAAGACCATGCCAGAGGCCAATCAGAGCCCCGATCACCAGCGTAATCAGTATGGCAGGGACGATGTCTATAGGCGGTATAGGGCCCACTCCCTTGAGCATCATCCAGGCGGTGATCACCCCGGTGAAGGCGAGCATGGAGCCGACACTCAAATCAATGCCGCCGGTGATGATGATCAAAACCTCGCCTATGGCCAGCATCCCGAAGGTGGCGATAAAGCGCATGATCACGGCCAGATTAGCCGGCTTGACGAAAATGTCTGGACGCCTCCAGTAGAAGAAGAGGCACAGCAGAAAGAAGGCCACCAGCACATTCAACTCGCGGAACTGGCCCAACTTGACCCAACGTTTTCCCCGATCTCGAGCCGTTTCGGTCATTTGATTGTTACCTCCAACAGAGTGAGGAAGATCGTACTGGTTCAGGTAAAAGCTGAAGTGGAAGTGTCACTGCTCAACCCGCCATTTCGGGCGTCGTGAGGTGCAAGGACATTGCACGAACGAGAGGCATGATGCCGCGTCGAATCGGTGGTTATTGACTCGCCCCCTTTGGAGATGGTGAGCAGGGCGAGGCTATTCACCTAGTATATCAAAAACTTCTGGCCTTTGCAGCTTTAGTACCCTATGCAGATGCAAGGATTTCCCCCTATTTCCTGGGGGGATTTCCCTTACGAAGGGTATATTGGGGGAGTGGGCAATGAGTTACAATAGTGGTATAATATAAGGCATGAGCAAAGTGCGAATTTTATTGGCCGATGACCACGCCGTCGTGCGGGCCGGTATCCGTAACGCTTTGGAAGAACTTCCCGATCTGGAGATCGTCGGCGAAGTGGGGGATGGTCCGACGCTCATGGAGGCTTTGGCACGTCTGCATCCCGATTGCTTGCTGATAGACGTGACCATGCCCGACTTTGAGCCGGTAGCCGACATTCGCCAGATTCGAGCGCGTTACCCTGCCTTGAAGATTTTAGTGGTCAGCGCCTATGACGACGACGTCTACGTGCACGGGCTGCTGGGGATAGGTGTTGATGGCTACCATCTGAAAGATCAACCCCTCAGCGACCTGCGGCTGGCAGTGCAACGGGTGCTGGACGGTGAGCGATGGGTTTCCAGCCCGCTGGTGGACAAGTTGGTCAGCTACAGGAGCGCCACCCCGGGCTCGCCCCTGCTGACGACGCGCCAGCGCGACATTCTGAGATTGCTGAAACAAGGGCTGGATAATCAGAGCATCGCCCGGCGTTTGGGCCTAAGCGTCAAAACCGTGGAGAATCACCTTACCCGCCTCTATCGCCAGCTTGGCGTTCAGAGCCGCTTAGAGGCTGTCAATTACGTTACCCAGAACCCGGAGGTGCTGTCCATGCCTGACCAGGCGCCTGTATCATTCCCCGTTCCCCCTGAACTCTCCGTCGAGCAGCGCGTGACCATCTTGCTGGTGGATGATAATGGGCGCTATCGCAGCCAATTGCGGCGCATGATCGGGCGCGTATGCGCTCAGGCGCTGATCTATGAAGCTGAGAATATTGGAGAGGCATTAGACCTGGCCCGGCGAGTGGCTCCCCAGTTGGCCCTGGTTGACGTGATTCTGGGGGACGAAGATGGTATCCATTGTACGCGGCGTATCAAGGCCCAGTCGCCCCACGTGCGCATCGTCTTGATCAGTGCCTATCCGGATCGGGAGTTCCATCGCCTGGGATTGGAGGCCGGCGCGGTGGCTTTTCTGGATAAGAAGGACCTGGATGTGGCCACATTGCGCCAGATGATAAGCGATGTGATCGAGTCGAATTGACGACGGTGAGGCGCGTGGCGAGAGGCGGATTGAAATGGATGAGAAGGCGGTCATCACATCCCCGGTCAGAAGAGAAGAGCTGGCTTACTCTGCATGGCTGAGAAAGACCTGGCGCTCTCTGTTGGGGCGTCACGAGTTTGTGGTGTTCGCCCTGATGTTCATCATCGGGGCCATCTTGGGCTGGCGCACGGATACTTTTCTCACCTGGAACAATCTATCTAACATCTCCCGTGCCTTTTCCTGGATTGCCATCGCCGCTTTCGGCGAGAGCATGGTCATCATCATCGGCGGCATAGACCTTTCGGTCGGGGCGGTGATGGCCCTGGCCGGGCTCATCAGCGCTTTGGGCCTGCAGGCCGGTCTCCCCGAACCCCTGGCCGTCGTCGCCGGGATATTGACCGGGGGCCTGGTCGGCTGGGTCAACGGCACGGTGGTCGGTCGGGAGCGGTTACCTCCCTTTATCGTCACCCTGGGCACGATGAGCATCGCCCGGGGTATCACGTTTGGCCTCAGCGGCGGGTGGCCGGTGCGCAATCTGCCCCAGGGGTTTCGCGCCCTGGGTCAGTACGACTTGAAGCTGGCTTTCCTGTCTATACCCTTGCCGGTCCTTTTTATGCTGGCTCTGGCCGTGTTGGTCAGCTTGCTGATGGGCAAGACGGTGTTGGGCACTTACATTTACGCCCTGGCCAACAGTGAACGGGCTCTCCTCGTCTCCGGCGTCAACGTGGCGCGCATTAAGACGCTGGTCTACACCCTTTGTGGCATGTTGACGGCCGTCGGTGGCATACTGATGACGGCACGGCTGGGTGTCGCCGCGCCTACCGCCGCTATGGGTTATGAACTGGATATTATCGCTGCCGCTGTCATCGGGGGCACCAGTTTGTTTGGTGGCGAAGGGAGTATCCTGGGGGTGTTGTTAGGTGCGGCTGTCATGCAGATGTTGCGTAACGGCCTGGTGCTCCTGGGTTTTTCTGCCTATTGGCAGACGGCGGCTCTGGGCACGATGAT
>JACIWR010000332.1 GCA_014360845.1 Anaerolineae bacterium | reverse complement strand
AGCCCTTCGTCTTCGCTCAGGACGTAGCCCTTCGTCTTCGCTCAGGACGTAGCCCTTCGTCTTCGCTCAGGGCGCAGCCCTTCGTCTTCGCTCAGGGCGTAGCCCTTCGTCTCCGTCCCTCGACTCCGCTCGGGACGGGCTCAGGGCACGGCGGCGGGCCGCCGCTACGGGACAGACCTGCCCTCAAACTGACGCACACCCACGTGACAATTGGGTCTTGCCAGCGGGCCTGTTTTGTGGTAAGATAGCATAAAAGCTCACGGTCTATGATTCGTTTCTGATACTGATGCTCCAGCCGATAAAAGCCAGGTTGGAAAAGGAGAGCCTACCATGAAATGTCCAATCTGTGGCGGTGAGACGCCCGATGGAAGCGAATTCTGCGGCGTCTGCGGATCTCGCCTCACACCATCAAGCGGGGGCGGTGTCCCCAGCGAAGGGGATTTGCACGCAGCCGAAACGATGATCACCGGATCGGTGTGGCCGCGCCTGCAGGTGATCTCAGGTATTGACCAGGGCCAGGAGTTCAAACTCCAGGGGCGTACCCGTATGGGGCGAGCTCAAGACAACGAGATTATCCTGAATGACCCCAAAGTGTCACGCCACCACGCCGTGTTCAACCTGGAATCCGAGGGATGGTTCATCACCGATCTGGGCAGCGCCAACGGCACTTTCATCAACGGTCAACTCATTGATGAACCATACCGCTTGCAAAGCGGCGACCGCATCAAGGTGGGCGATGTGGAGCTCGTCTACACCGAACCCGCCGCCGAGCAGCCGACCCCCAGTGCCGAACCGGCATACCCGGCAGCGGAGGCAGCGCCGGCGACTCCCGTCGCGCCAGCCAAACCAGCCAAGAAGAAAGGGGGCGTCCCCAAGGGGCTGTGGATCGGCTGCGCCGTTCTGCTGGCCTTGATCCTGCTGGTGGCCTGCGTGGGCGTAGTTTTAACCGTCGTACTCCCCAATCTACAGTGACCTGGCGCTGGCGTGCCCTGTTACATACTCAAGTTCGCCATGAGGCCCTGTCCACAGATGGGGCCTTTTTGCATTGCGAAAAATTTCCACCTGGGTGGTTGGGAGGCGGGCGCTACTGGCTGTCGCCTTTGTTTTAGCCGCATCCTGTAGGACAACCGCACAGGACGAAGTCTTTCGACCTGTGCAGTTAAGTCGGGCCTGTGGCCCGACGCGGATGCGACAGGGCATGGCCCCGCCCTACTCAGTCCAGCCCTGAAGCATGTCCTGAGCCCGTCAAAGGGGGAGCTTCGCCCTCTCAGCGCGGGGACTTCAGCCCCGCACAGCTTGAAGATTTTACCGCTCCAGGAGGCCCTGTGCAGGAGACACTGGAAGGCACGGTCGAACGTATCACCTACAGTCACGAGGAGACCGGCTACACCGTGGCCCGGCTGGCCGTGGACGGTCAGCTCGATTTGGTGACCGTGGTCGGCAATCTGCTCAACGTCAACGTCGGCGAGCGGTTGCGCCTGGAGGGCTTTTGGACCACGCATCCGCAATATGGCCGGCAGTTCAAGGTCATCAACTACAAGACGGTGCTACCAGCCACGGTGGAGGGCATCCGCCGCTACCTGGGCTCCGGTCTGATCAAAGGCATCGGCCCGGTCACCGC
The DNA here is from genome assembly GCA_014360845.1 of Anaerolineae bacterium. GTDB lineage: Bacteria > Chloroflexota > Anaerolineae > JACIWR01 > JACIWR01 > JACIWR01. The sequence goes on along the minus strand of JACIWR010000332.1, from coordinate 3,250 downwards.
CCAGCGCATTGTCAACAAATTCGGCACCGAGACGCTGGAGATCATCGAGCACTACCCCGAGCGCCTGCGGGAAGTGTTGGGAGTGGGCCGCAAAAGGGTGGAGATGATCACCCGCGCCTGGGAAGAACAGCGCCGCATCAAGGAGGTGATGCTTTTTCTCCAGTCCCATCAAGTGAGTACCACCCTGGCGGTGAAAATCTTCAAACAGTACGGCGACGAGGCCATCGCCATCCTGCAAGAGGACCCCTACCGCCTGGCGCGCGACATCTACGGCATCGGCTTCCTCACGGCGGACAAAATCGCCCGCAACCTGGGCCTGCCCACCGATTCGCCGCAGCGCGTGGCCGCGGGCATCTCCTACGTCCTGGGCGAGCTGGCCGACGAGGGACACGTATACGCTCCCCAGGAAAAGCTCATCGCCGAGGCCAGCAAAATACTGGAAGTGCCCGCCGAGCTGGTAAGAACCGGATTGGAACAACTAGAGGCAGAGGAGCAGATTCATTGCGAAACCATCACTTATAACATCAAAGAAGACCGGGCACAAGCAGAGCTGCGAGAGGAGCGCGCCGTCTATCTGCTGCCCTTCTATTACGGGGAGATTGGCGTGGCCCATCGCCTGCGGACCCTGCTTCACACGGAGAGCAGCCGTCTCAGCTCCTACCGCACAGCGGACTGGGACCGCGTCTTCGCCTATCTGGCCGATAACGCCCGGCTACAGCTCTCACCCCAACAGCAGGAGGCGGTGCGCACTGCTCTCACCCACAAAGTCACGGTGCTCACCGGGGGGCCGGGCACCGGCAAGACCACCACGGTGCAAACCATCATCCAGCTCCTGGAGGCCCGTCGCCACTCCTATGTGCTGGCCTCCCCCACGGGACGCGCCGCCAAGCGCTTGAGCGAGGCCACCAACCGGCCGGCGAAGACCGTCCATCGCCTGTTGGAGTACTCACCAGCCGAGGGATTCCAGCGCAACGAGAACAACCCTTTGCCCGTGGACATGGTGATCGTGGACGAAGCGAGCATGTTGGACCTCCTGCTGACCAATCACCTGCTGAAGGCCATCCCCCCCGACGCTCACCTCCTGCTGGTGGGTGATGTGGACCAGCTTCCCTCGGTCGGGGCGGGCAACGTGTTGCGCGACGTGATTGACTCCGGGCAAGCGGCGGTGGTGCGCCTGGATACCATCTTCCGCCAGGCCGCCGACAGCTACATCGTCCTCAACGCCCACCGCATCAATCACGGGCAAATGCCCCTCTTCCCCAAAAGAGCCCGTGACTTCTTTCTCTTCGTCAAAGACGACCCCCAAGAAGCGGCGGACCTGCTGGTAGACATCGTGCAAAATCGCATTCCGCGCAAGTTTGGACTGCGCCCGTTGGAGGACATTCAGGTGCTAAGCCCCATGTATCGGGGAGCTGTAGGCGTATCCAACCTCAACGCCCGATTGCAGGCGGCCCTCAACCCGCCCGCAGAGAACAAGTCGGAGCGACGTCTTGGCGGCAGAGTGTTCCGAGAGGGAGATCGGGTCATCCAATTGCGCAACAACTACGACCTGGAAGTGTTCAACGGCGACGTGGGGAGGATCAAAACCATTGATCCCATCAATCAAACCCTGGTCGTGGACATGGATGGCCGCCTGGTGACTTACGATTGGGCCGATGCGGATCAACTGGCCCACGCCTTCGCCATCTCCGTGCACAAAAGCCAGGGGAGCGAATACCCCGCTGTGGTGATGCCGGTGATGACCACCCACTACGTCATGCTGACCCGTCCCATCCTGTACACCGGCGTGACCAGAGCCCGCGATTTGGTGGTCTTGGTCGGCACCAAGCGCGCCCTGGCCATAGCCGTGCGCAACAATCGCGTCATTGACCGCCACTCTGCGCTGGACATGCGCCTCCTGGAACACGAGACGTGAACACCCGCGCAGTGGTCTCCCAACCAGCCAGCGCCGCAAAAGCCCGTCCTTTAAAAGCCATTAAACCGACCCTATGCAAAGGAGAAGTAACATGTTCAAAAAAGTTGGACTGATCATCGTGCTGGCGTCGGCCCTGGTGCTGGCCGGCTGCGTCACCCTGGAAATCCACAATGATATCCATCCCGACGGTCGTGGGTTCAAAATCCTCATCGTTGGGATGGACCAAGAGGCTTTGCAAAGCTTGCAGGAGATGTCCGGCACACCCGAACCGGAGCAGGCCGATCTCTTCGCCGATACTTGCGAGCAGGCCAAAGAAATCCCCGGCGCAAAATGCGAGCCTTACCAAGAGGATAACATCAGCGGGGTGAAGATCACAGCGCCCTTCGCCAACCTGGATGAGTTGGCCGCTCTCAGCGACTACGAGCTATTCAGCGCCGACGAGATTTCCTACGAGCAGAACGGCAGCGTGTTCACCATCCACTTCACCGTCAAGACAGGCGAGGTAAGCGAGGAACTCGCCTCCGAGAGCGGGGGAATGGAGGGCATGGAATCCGACGAGGAGATGGAAGAGATGGCCCGCCAGATGCTGGAGCTGATGGACATCAAGCTCTTGTATCGGGCCACTGTGCCCGGCAGAATCCTTGCCTACACCCCCCAAGACAACGCTACCGTTGAGCAAAACACGATTACCTGGGAAGTGGATCTCCTCTCCGAAGAAAGCAGCCAGGAGTTCACCGTGCAATACGACACGTCGCAACCGCCGGGCCCGCCCGCACAAGGGACTCCGCCACCCGCTGTGGGCGAAACCGCGACGCCGGAGGACGAGGAAACACCCGCCCCGCCACCGACCCGAGGGCCCCAAAGCTCCGAGGAAACCGGCGGACTGGACCTCAGCGGGTTGCCCTGCTCATGTCCTTGTTTGCCGGGATTAATTCTGCCCTTGGGCGCTGTCGGCTCAATCCTGATATGGGGGCGACGCAAATCGCCGCTGGGATAGGGTTCCACCCGCCGCCTTGGACGGCAAGTAGGACAGGCTGGAAAGCCCGTCCTACGGCTCAGCGTAGGGCGGGTTGGGCTCGGTCCAGCTTGTCAGCCCGGTGAAACGCGAGAGCTCTCTCAAGCAACGGGCCAGCTCTATCGGCCAAAGAAAAGAGCCCTACCCGCCGCCTTGGACGGCATGGGGACGGGCAGGAAAGCTTGTCCTACTTGCTACAAAGCTCCTGCCACCAACGGGCAGGAGCTTTGTCTTCAAGAGAGGGAGTGCGCCAAATTTCACCCTTGGTGTAAAGCCAAGATTCTCTCCAAATCCTCGCGGCTGACCTCTAACAAGCCCAC
>JACIWR010000331.1 GCA_014360845.1 Anaerolineae bacterium | reverse complement strand
ACGCCCCCGGGACGGGGGCTACGAGCCTGGGGAGGACAGTGCGCCTGCTAGCCTGAGTAGTAACTCCCCCGACAGCAGGTAATCCTTTTTTGAGCTTTGCCCGGCCCTGTGGTATAATCAACCTAACCCCTTCTGAAGACGGCGGCCATAGGGGCCACCGTTACACATCAGCGAGCTTTCCTGATGAGGTTAGCGATGCTCAAGCGCATTTTGCTCGTGACCGTGACCCTGGCGCTGATAACCGGCGGGCTATCCGCCTGCCGGGATGATAGCACCCCACCTCCTACCCCCACCCCGACCCCTGTGCCTGGCCGTGCCGAGGAAGTGGCCGAGGCCTTCCTCCAGGCGTGGGAGCGAGGCGACTACGCCCTGATGTACGGTCTGCTGACCCCGTCCTCCCAGGCGACGATCACGCAGGAGGGTTTCGCTCACACCTATCAGGCCGTTGCCGCCGAGGCGACCATCACCCGACTACAAACTCAACTGCGGGCCGCGTTGCAGGAAGGCGAAGAGGCTCAGGTGGCCTATGCTGTGGTCATGGATACGGCTTTGCTGGGCTCATTGGATGTGGAAAACGGGATGATGTTGCGTTATGAGAGCGGACGCTGGGGAGTGGTCTGGTCACCGCAGCTTATCTTCCCCCAATTGTCGCCGGGCAACCTAGTCACCCTGACCCCGCGCTCGCCGCCGCGGGCGAACATTTACGACCGCAATGGTCTGGGGCTGGCGGTGGAAGGCAAATTGGTCACCGTGGGAGTGGTGCCGGGCCGCATCGAGGATGAAAACGCTCTCCTGACGACGCTCAGTCAAGTGCTGGGGCTGGTGCCAGAGGCCATTAAAGCCAAGTACGCCACTTCTCCTGAGGACTGGTTTGTGCCCATCGCCGACATCTCGGTAGAACAGAGCCAGGCCCACTACGCCACTCTGAGCGCTATCCCCGGCGTGGATTTTCGGGAGAAGACGGTCCGCGCCTACAACGGCATCGCCCCTCACGCTGTGGGCTACCTGGGAGCTATTCCCGCCGAGGAACTGCCGGCGTGGCAGGCTTTGGGGTATGCGGGTGATGAGCTGGTGGGCCGTTCGGGTCTGGAGCGCTGGGGTGAGCCGTATCTGGCCGGAGGGCGCGGTGGTACTTTGAGCGTGATCACGCCGGAGGGAAACGTGGTTGCTGTGCTAAAGGACCAGCCAGCAGTGGCCAGCCGCAGCATCTACAGCACCCTGGATCGCGAGTTTCAGCGCCGGGTGGAGGAATTGCTGGGCCAGCGTGCCGGGGCGGTGGTGGTCATGGATCCGCACAACGGGCAGGTTTTAGCCATGGCCAGCTACCCCCGTTTCGACCCCAATGTGTTTGTGGGTGGGATCAGCAACGAGGCATGGCAGGCTTTGCTGAACGATCCCGGTCGTCCTCTGCTGAACCGGGCCATTCAGGGCACATATCCACCCGGTTCGGTGTTCAAAATCGTGACCCTGGCCGCTGCCATTGAAGGACTGGGACTCACTCGACAGTTCACTTTCAACTGCACTGGTTGGTGGACGGGGTTAGGTCCCGAATGGGGTAAGCCCTGCTGGCTGAGGAGTGGTCACGGCGTCATTGATCCGGTAGCAGCCCTCACGGCTTCGTGCGACTATTCCTTTTACGAGATGGGGCTGCTGCTGCATGGCATGGACCCATTACTGCTGCCGGATTACGCGCGGGCCTTCGGTCTGGGAGCGCTGACTGGATTGGAGGGCTTCGACGAATCACCTGGCCTGGTGCCTGATAACGATTGGAAGCTTCAGAACCTGGGTGAGGGCTGGGCCCCTGGCGACTCGGTGAACCTGTCCATCGGACAGGGGTATTTGCTGGTCACGCCCTTGCAGATAGCGCGGATGATGGCCGCCGTGGCCAACGGCGGCACGCTGTATCGGCCCCAATTGGTGCTCAAAGTGGCTGCCGGTCCCGATTCGCCTGAGCTTCTCGTCGAGCCGGAGGTTATGGGTCAGCTCCCTGTCTCGGCTGAGACCCTGGCCGCCATACAGGAAGGGTTAGCTGGCGTGACCACCAGTCCGCGGGGCACGGCCACTCACGTCTTCGCCGGATTCCCCATTTCAGTCGCGGGTAAGACGGGCACGGCCCAGGTGGCCGAGCTGGAATCGGAGCAGGAGGGAACGGAACCGCATTCCTGGTTCGCCGCCTACGCCCCGGTGGAAGACCCCCAGGTCGTGGTGGTAGCCGTGGTCGAACACGCTGGCGAGGGCTCGCGGACGGCGGCTCCGCTGGTGCGGCAGGTGCTGGCCGCCTACTTCGGCATCGAGGACACGCCCTCCACCGTGGAGGGCCAGGGTGATTAAAAGGGCGAGGCCTCCAAACGCCTCGCCCTTTCTGCTACTCTGCGAACAGGGGTACGAACTGGAACTGGTTCACGTCTACCAGCCCGTGATCGGTGAGCTTCAGCTCCGGGATGACGGGCAAAGCCAGGAAGCTCAGGGTCATGAAGGGATCGAAGAGATGCGAGCCCATGGAGCGGGTAGTGCGCAGCAAATCGTCCATGTGCCTGCGTACTATCTCGATGGGTTGATCGGACATGAGTCCGGCGATGGGCAGGGCCAGACGGGCTTTCACCTCCCCTTGATCCACCGCGACTAATCCCCCGCGCATGGCTTCAATCGCATGGGCGGCGATCAGCATGTCCTCATCGTTGGTACCCACGACGATGATGTTGTGAGAGTCGTGAGCCACCGAGGAGGCCAGGGCGCCGCGTTTCAGGCCGAAGCCCTGCACAAAACCCACGGCACAGCGTCCAGAGGCCAGGTGCCGCTCGATAACGGCGATTTTCAGCAGGTCACGGTCTACGTCGGCCACGGCCAGGCCATCGTGAACTGCGGCTTCTTCCACCCGGTGGCGGGTGATAATCTGGTCGGGGACGATCTCGATCACCCGCACCCGTGTGCCATCGGCCGGCACTTCCAGATTGACCCCGTCCCAGTTCACGTTGACCGAGCTACGGAGAGAGACCTGACGCGGCGGTGTTACGGTGGGTAACATGTGCCCGTTTTCGGCGACCAGCTGTCCGCCCCGGAACACCATCTCCACGTTAAAATCCTCGAAGTTGTCGAAGACTACCAGGTCGGCGCGGCGACCTGGCGCGATGGCTCCTTTGTCGTCCAGGCCGTAGTACTCCGCCGGATTGATGGTCGCCATCTGGATGGCGGTCACCGGGTCCAGGCCGGCATGGATGGCGGTACGTATCAAATGGTCCATGTGTCCCTCATCCAGCAGGTCTGCCGGATGGCGGTCGTCGGTGACCAGCATACAGCGGCGCGAGTTGGCCGGGGTGACCAGGGGCAGCAGGTCGAGCAGGTTGCGGGCACCGGAGGCCTCGCGAATCATGATGTACATCCCCATGCGCAGTTTCTCGTGGGCCTCTTCCAGGGTGGTGCATTCGTGGTCGGAACTGACGCCGGCGGCGATGTAAGCGGCCAGATCGCGCCCGCTGAGGCCGGGGGCGTGTCCGTCAATGCGTTTGCCGTGTCGTTGGGCTACTTTCAGCTTGTCTAACACGTCCAGATCGCCAAACAGTACGCCCGGATAGTTCATCATCTCGGCCAGGCCCACGACCCATTTTTCGGTGAAGTAGGGGAAGATGTCGAAGGCGCGTAAGCGGGAGCCAGAAGTTTCCATGTCGGTCGCGGGGACGCAGGAGGAGAGGGTGAAGTACACGCTCAGGGGGTTGTACTTGCTCGACTCCAGCATGTAGCGGATGCCGTCCAGGCCCAGCACGTTGGCAATCTCGTGGGGGTCGGCCACGATCGAGGTGGTACCTCGGGGCAACACGGCCCGGGTGAACTGGGGGATGCTGACCATCGAGCTTTCGACGTGGACGTGGGCATCTATAAAGCCGGGGCACAGGTAGTGCCCCGCCAGGTCTATCTCTTGCTTGGCTTCGTAATCACCGATGCCCACAATGCGGCTGTGGGCGATGGCCACATGCCCCTGGTGAATTTCCCCGGAGAATACGTTGATGATATTGGCGTTTTTGAGAAGAATGTCCGCCGCTATCTCCCCACGGGCTATCTTGATCATCTCGGACAAATCCATCGGCACCTCCTTATGGCTTCTTTGCCAAAGCCCCGATGGTCGGGGACCACCGGGGCCTTCGGAACTTTGATCCATTATAGCATGGGTGACTGAGTTTGGCAACTGCGGATGCGCTTGATAGTCAGGTGACAGTCACCTCAGAGGTGACTGTCACCTGGCGGGACTAATTCTTTCATGCCGGCGGGATAGCGGCGGGCCAGGTCCACGTAAGTGTCTTTGAAAATCGTCCACTGGGCTTTGTATTCCTCGCTCACCTGGCCGATGATCTTCGCGGGCACGCCAACGGCGATGTTCTCCGCGGGGATTTGCTGGCGCTGGCGGACTACGGCCCCTTCTCCCACCACGGCCCATTCCCCGACCACTGCCCAATCGCTCACCACGGCGCCCATGCCGATGATGGCGTGGTCATGGATTGTGGCGTTATGGATTACTGCGCCGTGACCGATAGTGACGTAGTTGCCGATGTGGGTGTACTCACCGGGACGGGCGTGAATCACGCAGTTGTCCTCCACGCTGGTGCCGTCGCCGATGGTGATTTCTCCATAATCGCCCCTCAGTCGGGCACCCGGCCCAATCCAGCAACCCTCACCGAGGGTGACCTGACCCAGCACTGTGGCTGAGGGATGAATGTAAGTGTCCTTGCCGATGCGGGGCACACGGCCCTCGAATTCGTAGATTGCCATCTTGTTTGCTCCTCTTCGCCGTTGAAGGTGTTGCGGGCATTATAGAACATGAGCAGGCATTTGTCAAGAATTGATGACCCATGAGAAAAAGCCCCGCGAATGGAGTTCGTGGGGCTTTCTTTCTG
>JACIWR010000330.1 GCA_014360845.1 Anaerolineae bacterium | reverse complement strand
CTTCAAGTATTTCAATTTCGAATATGCCTCGGCCATGGCTGTAGTGATGGCTGTCATTATGCTCATCATCAGCCTTCCCTACGTGCGCATGATGGTCCGGAGGGTATGATGAAAAGAAAAACGCGAATCGCAGCTCTCATCACCTATCTGTTTTTGGCCCTGGTCTGTTTATACAACGTTATTCCCTTTGTCTGGATGACGTTCACCTCTTTCAAGACGGACAAGGAAGCTTACGCCATCCCACCTACCTTCTGGCCGAAAAATCCGACCCTGGAAGCTTATATACAGGTGCTTTTGTGGACCAACTTCCCTCGCTACTTCTTGAACAGCACCATTATCTCCCTGGGCACCGCGCTGCTGTCTACGTTCGTTGGCTCGCTGGCCGGTTATGGCTTTTCCCGCTTCACTTTTCGGGGGCGGACGACGCTCATCGGCATTATCCTGGCCAGCCAGATGCTGCCCGGGGTGCTGCTGGTAGGGCCATACTTCAAAATGCTGGCCAAGATAGGTCTCTACAACACCTATCCGGGCCTGATTCTGGCCTTCACCACCATCACACTGCCGTTTAGCACCTGGATGCTGAAGGGTTTTATAGACACCGTACCGGAGGAACTGGACCAGGCCGCTCTGGTAGATGGCTGCACCCGGCTGGGCGCTTATTTCCGCGTGATCGTGCCCGTCATCGCTCCTGGTATGGTGGCCACTATGATTTTCGCTTTCCTGCTGGCCTGGGGGGACCTGCTCTGGGTGTTGGTGTTGACCAGCGGCGATCACATGGCCACGGTCACGCTGGGCCTCAGCCGCCTGGTAACCCAGTTCCGCATCATCTGGCCTCAGCTTATGGCCGGTTCCGTGGTCGGGGCACTGCCCCCGGTGATACTGTATCTGTTCTTGCAAAACTATCTGGTCGAGGGTCTGACGGCTGGGGCGGTGAAAGAATAGAATAGCCCAGGCTGTGCAGTACGTGTTTCAGAGCTACAAGACGCCCCAAGTCGGGCCCGTGGCCCGACACGGATGCGGCGTGCAAAACTATCTGGTCGAGGGTCTGACGGCTGGAGCGGTGAAAGAATAAAAGTCAAGGATTATATTTGAGGAGGTTAGAACACGATGAAATTCGCAGGTAAGGTGGCTATCGTGACCGGTGCCGCCCGAGGCATAGGTAAGGCCATCGCGCTGAAGCTGGCCCAGGAGGGGGCAGACGTTGTAGTGACCGATATGGATGCGGAGGGGGCTCAGCAGGTAGCGCAAGAGATCACCGCCATGGGGCGGAAAGCCAAAGCTATCCAGGCCGACGTCTCCCAACGCGAAGCGGTGCAGCGACTGGTCAATGAAACAATCGCCGACTTCGGTCGGATTGACATCCTGGTGAACAACGCCGGCATCATCCGGCGCGGCACCTTTCTCGAACACAGTCCCCAGGAATGGGAAAAGGTGCTCAGTGTCAACCTGGGCGGCACTTTCCACTGCACCCAAGAGGTGGTGCCGCACATGATCAAACAGGGCGGGGGAAAGATCGTCAACATCTCTTCCGTGGCAGGCAAGGTGGGAGACCTGGCCTCCGCCCCCTCCTATGGGACATCCAAGGGCGCGATCAATACTTTCACCAAATCTCTGGCCCGGGAGCTGGCCCCTTACGGCATCCTCGTCAACGCCGTGGCCCCCCACGCTATCGAGACCGACATGAGCCGGCAGTGGTCGGAGGAGAAGCGGCGGCAGATAGTGGAAGCCATTCCCTTGAAAAGATTGGGGCAGCCGGAGGATGTAGCCGAGGCCGTGGCCTTTCTCGCCTCCGACGCGGCCAATTTCATCACCGGCGAGATTCTAGATGTCAACGGCGGCTATTTGATGGATTAGTGGAGGGATGGGTCATGAATCTGGATAAACCGTTTGATTTCAGTGGAAAAGTGGCTGTGGTCACAGGGGGAGGGGGTGTGTTGTGCAGCACTCTGTCCCGGGCCCTGGCGCAGTGCGGAGCCAGCGTGGCCGTGCTGGACATCAATCTGCCCGCGGCGGAAAAGGTGGCCGAGGAGATACGCGCGCAAGGGGGTCAGGCCATCGCCGTGCAGGTGGACGTGTTGAAAAAGGAGTCCTTGCAGGCCGCCGCCGAGAAAGTCCTCGAGACCTTTGGCCGCGTTGACATCCTGATCAACGGCGCTGGCGGTAACAAGAAAGAGGCCACCACCAGCGACGAGCTGTCCTTCTTCGACCTGCCGGCCGACGCCATCCGCTGGGTCTTCGACCTCAACTTCATCGGGACGCTGTTGCCCAGCCAGGTGTTTGGCCGCTACATGGTGGAGCAGGGCAGCGGTTGCATTCTCAATATCTCATCCATGGCCGCCTTTCGCCCGTTGACCAGGACCGTGGCCTATTCGCCAGCCAAAGCCGCCGTAAGCAACTTCACCCAGTGGCTGGCCGTGCACATCTCCCAGAACTACTCCGATAAAATCCGCGTCAACGCCATCGCCCCCGGTTTCTTCTTGACCGAACAGAACCGCTTCTTGCTGATAGACGAGAAGACCGGAGAATTGACACCGCGCGGGCGGGCCATCATTGATCACACGCCTATGGGCCACTTCGGCGACCCCAAAGACCTGATCGGCGCGGTCCTGTGGCTGCTGTCGGACGGGGCCAGTTTCGTACACGGGGCAGTGATCCCTATAGACGGCGGATTCTCCGCCTACAGTGGAGTGTAGAGCCATGGCCGAACAGTCTTTCTCAACACCTGCGGTTAATCAGGACAAACCCTTTACCACTGTGCTGGTGGACTACGACGAGGACCTCTTCACCCCGCCGGAGTGGGTAGGTGAGGAACTGGCCCGCCACGGCATCCAGTGGATTGTGGGTCAACACCGCACTCCCGAGGCCGCTCTGGAGGCAGCGCGCAGCGGCGATGTGGTGATGGTGCAATCGGTGCGTCCCTTGCTCACGCGGGCCGTCATCGAGCAACTCGAACGCTGCCGGTGCATCGTGCGCCTGGGCATCGGCTACGACAGCGTGGACGTGGCGGCGGCCACCGAGCGCGGCATCCCCGTCTGCAACATACCCACCTACTGCGTGGACGACGTGGCCGATCACGCCCTGGCCCTGCTCATGGACGCCGTCAGACACATCGCCCGCCAGGACCGTTGGATCCGCGCCGGGCGCTGGGACCGCACCGGGGCACGCCCCAGCCGCCGCCTGAAAGGCTGCACCCTGGGCCTGGTCGCCTTCGGGCGCATTGCTCGCGCTCTGGCCCAGCGGGTCAGTGGCTTTGGCCTGACCCTGTTGACCTATGATCCTTACGTGGACGCCGAGACCGCCACCCGCTACGGGGTGCAAAAAGTGGAACTGGACGAGTTGCTGCAACGCGCCGATCTCATCTCCGTGCACTGCCCCCTGACCGAGGAAACCCGTCACCTGCTGAGCACCAGAGAGTTCAACCTGATGAAAGAGGGCGTGTTCATCGTCAACACCAGCCGGGGGCCCATCATTGACGAGGCGGCGCTGGTAGAGGCACTGCGCTCCGGCAAAGTGTGGGGGGCCGGGTTGGACGTGTTCGAACACGAGCCCCTACCCCTCGATTCCCCGCTGCGCGATTTTGACAACGTGACCTTCACACCCCATGTGGGGGCCAATTCCGAGGAGAGCACCGCCGACCTGTATCGCCTTGGCTGCCAAATCGCCATAGACGTCTATAACGGGGTCTGGCCACAAAGTGTGGTCAACCCTGAGGTCGAAGCCACCACTCCTTACCCCTTTCGGCGACAGCAAACTTAAGACACTCAAACCCAGATACGTAGTGGCGGACCGCTCTGTCCGCCCCTGAACGCGGCCACGGCGGGCCGCCGCTACGCTCCTACAATGATTATACGAGGAGGCTCACAATGGCAAAGAAAGTGGTGACGTTTGGTGAGATCATGATGCGCCTTTCGCCGCCCGGATTTCTGCGCTTTGGGCAAGCCCGCTCCTTTGATGTGATCTACGGCGGTGGTGAAGCCAATGTAGCCGTATCTCTGGCCAATTTCGGCGTGCCGGTGGATTACGTCACCCGCCTGCCCGACAACGACCTGGGCGACGCCTGCATCCAGTTCCTGCGCCAGTATGGCGTGGGCGTGGACAAGATCGTGCGGGGCGGCGATCGGCTGGGTATCTACTTCCTGGAGATAGGAGCCGTCCAACGCGGCAGCAAAGTAATCTACGACCGGGCCAACTCCGCCATCGCTACCATCGAACGCGGCATGATAGACTGGAAGCACGTCTTCGCCGACGCCGACTGGTTCCACTGGACCGGCATTACCCCCGCCATCTCGGCGGGCACAGCCGACGTCTGCCTGGAGGCCGTCCAGACAGCCAAAGAGATGGGGCTGACCGTGTCCTGTGACCTGAACTACCGCAAGAAGTTGTGGAAGTGGGGCAAGACCCCCGGCGAGGTAATGCCCGAACTGGTGCGCTACTGCGACATCGCCATCGGCAACGAAGAGGACGCCGACAAGGTGTTCGGCATCAAAGCTCCCGAAGTGGACGTCATCGCGGGCAAGGTAGAAGCCGATAAGTACCGCTACGTCTGCGAGGAGCTGGCGAAGCGCTTCCCCAACCTGAAGACCATTGCCATCACCCTGCGGGGCTCCATCTCGGCCAGCCACAACACCTGGTCGGGAGTGCTGTGGGATCAGGGGACTTTCTACGTCGCGCCCACCTACGACATCACCCACATCGTGGACCGGGTGGGTGGCGGTGACTCTTTCATGGCCGGGTTGATTTATGGCCTGCGCACTTACGGCGATGACCGGCAAAAAGCGCTCAACTTCGCCGTCGCCGCCTCCTGCCTGAAGCACTCGATCTTCGGCGATTTCAACCTGGTGACCGTCGCCGAGGTGGAAAAACTGATGGCTGGCGACGTCTCCGGGCGCGTC
>JACIWR010000033.1 GCA_014360845.1 Anaerolineae bacterium | reverse complement strand
GAGGATGGCACGGTGCAGGGCCTGTTGGAGCTGGCCGGCATCCCTTACGTCGGTGCGGGGGTGACCGGTTCGGCGTTGGGCATGGATAAGCTGGTCTTCAAAGACCTGATGCGTGCTCACAACTTGCCAGTTGTATCCTACGTGGGCCTCAAGCGCAAGGAGTGGGAGCGAGATCCGACGGGGGTGATAGAGCGCATTGAGCAGACCCTGTCATACCCTATGTTTGTCAAGCCGGCGAATCTGGGGTCCAGCGTGGGCGTCACCAAGGTGCACGAACGAGCGGAATTGCCTTCTGCTCTGGATGAAGCCGCGCGCTACGACCGCAAACTTCTGGTGGAGCAGGGCATCAACGCTCGCGAGATAGAGGTCAGCGTCCTGGGCAATGACGACCCTATAGCCAGCGTCCCCGGCGAGATCGTGCCTTGTCGCGAGTTTTACGACTATCGCGCCAAATACATCGAGGGTAAATCGGAGTTGCTGATTCCCGCTCCTCTGCCGGCGGAGACCTCCCAGCGCGTGCGCGAGCTGGCCGTCAAAGCTTACCTGGCCATTGATTGCGCGGGGATGGCCCGTGTGGACTTTTTGCTGGACCGCGACGACGGCACCCTGTACTTAAGCGAGGTGAACACCATTCCCGGCTTTACGCCGATCAGCATGTATCCCAAGCTGTGGGAGGCCAGCGGGATTTCGTATTCGGAGTTGATTGACCGCCTGATTGAGTTGGCCCTGGAGCGGTACGAGGACAAAAATCGCTCTTTGACCTCGTACAGCGTAGACGAGTAAGGGGCTGAGTAGACGAAAATGGCCGGTGCATTGAGCAGCCGCAACCGCAGGACGACAAGGCGTTCTTCATCAGCGAAAGCGAAGACCAGGACGCAGGGACGCCGCAAGCGCTCCCAGCGGCGGCTGGGCCGAACTTACGATTCGGCGCTGAGCCTGCCCCTGACCGGACGCAAGTCCCTGCGCACCCTTCGGCCTTTGGCCGGTATCCGGCGGGGGAAGGTGGTCTTCTTCCTCGGTTTAGGGCTGATCGTACTGGCCGCCCTGGGCTACTGGTTGTTTCTGACCGATGACTTTTATGTTTACGAGATCACCGTGCGCGGCAATCGCCTGATCTCCAGCGAGGAGATATTCGCCGCCAGCGGCTTATACGGATGGAGTATTTTCTGGGTGAATCCCCAGGAGGTGGCGGATACTGTGGCCAGCATGCCCGGCATCCTCTCCGCCGAGGTGGAGTGTTCGCTGCCTAACCGGGTGACCATCACCGTGGTGGAGCGGGAACCGCAGGTGGTCTGGCAGCGGGCCGGGATGCGCTGGTTGGTGGACGAGCAGGGTGTGGTGCTCAGTGCGCAGGCCGGCGCGGAAGGCGGGCTGGTGGTAGAGGATCAGGATGGCCACCCGCTGCAACCCGGCGCTCGCGTGGACGCGGCTGCGGTGGCGGCTGCTCGCCAACTGCAAGAGCTGCTGCCGGAGCTGACCACGGTGCGCTACACACCGCAGAAGGGTCTCAGCTTCACACACGCCCTGGGCTGTGAGGTGTATCTGGGCACCGGCACCGACATGGCGGAAAAGCTGGCGATCCTCGAGGCCCTGGTGGAGCATTTGAAGGCCTCCGGCGAGCGTCCGGAGTACATTGATCTGCGTTTCAAGGAGAGTCCGTGTTACAAGTAGCAGATGGCAGATGGCAGGTTGCAGATGGCAGGTTGCAGATGGCAGATGGCAGGTGAAGGGAAACGAGTAGGAAGATGTGGTTACCGGTCATTGGTCTTTTGCTGGGCATCATAATAGGTTCTGTGTTCTCGGTCTCCATTCCGGCCCAGTATTCTCGCTACACGGCTATGGCGATTCTGGCCGCGCTGGATTCGATATTGGGCGCGGTGCGTGCGGAGCTGGAAGGCCAGTATCGCAATCGAGTATTTGTCAGCGGGTTCTTTACCAATGCTCTGTTAGCAGCCGGACTGACTTTCCTGGGCGATCGTCTGGGCGTGGAGTTGTATTACGCCGCCATTGTGGCTTTTGGAGTGCGTCTGTTTGACAATCTGGCTCGCATCCGGCGGCTTTTATTGGATCTCTTGTCTCGACGGCAACAGAATTCTGCCGGGGAATAAAGCGTCACTGTGAACGGGGAGGGATGCCGTGGGCAAGACAATCGCCGGCATTGACGTCGGCACGACAAAGATTTGCACTCTTGTGGGCGAGGTGGACGACGAAGGTCTGCTGCGCATCGTTGGTGTGGGTATCACTCCTTCCCGTGGGTTGCGCAAAGGTGTGGTGGTCAACGTCCGCCAGGCAGCCGAGGCCATCGCTACTTCGGTGGAGAAGGCCGAGCGGCTCTCCGGTTATGAGATCGAGCGTGCTTATGTGAGCATCGCCGGGGCCCATATCTCGTCCACCAACAGTCGCGGGGTGGTGGCCATCTCTCACAGCCGGCAGGGAATCACCGAGGATGATGTGAACCGGGCCTTGGATGCTGCTCAGGCCATTGCTATTCCCTATAACCGGGAGGTCATCCATACCGTGCCGCGCGGTTATACCGTGGATGGGCAGGACGGCGTGCGTGAGCCCTTGGGCATGCACGGTTATCGCCTGGAGGTAGAGACTCACATCGTCACTGGCGCTGCGACCTCGATTCAGAACCTGATTAAGTGTGTGGAGGGACTGGATATTGCGGTCGAGCAGTTGGTGTTGGGCCCTCTGGCCTCCGGGGAGGCGGTGCTGACCGATACCGAGCGGGAGATGGGCGTCGTCCTGGCCGATATTGGCGGCGGTACTACGGACATTTCCATCTTTATCGAAGGTAGTGTGTGGCACACAGCTATCCTGGCCGTGGGTGGCAATCATTTGACCAACGACATCGCCATCGGTCTGCGGGCTCCCTTTACCACTGCCGAGGATTTGAAAAAGCGGTACGGACATGCCTTTCCGCAGAGCCTGGCCGTGGATGAGATGCTGGATGTGGCCGCCTTTGGCGAAAATGCCCGCCAGGCGGTCAGTCGTCATTTTCTATCGCAGATTATCGAGGCCCGCATGGCGGAGATTTTCGATCTCATCATGAAAGAGATAAAGCGTTCCGGATACGATGGTTTGCTGCCCGCTGGCGTTGTGCTGTGTGGCGGCACAGCCGAATTGGCGGGCATCACCGAGTTAGGGCGCGAGATTTTAGGTTTACCGGTGCGTGTTGGCGCACCCCACGATTTGCGCGGTCTGGTGGATGTGCTCTCCAGTCCGGCTTATGCCACCAGCGTGGGGTTGCTTCTTTGGGGATTGCAACAAGCCACTACCGCCCGCCCGCGGACGCGAAGCGTGCCGTGGACCCGACGTCTGGCGCAGTGGTTCAGAGCTTTCCTCCCCGGATGATACAGCGGACGATGGAGGTAGCCTATGAAGGATTCAACATTCCCTAGTGGCAGGACAATGAGCAGGAGCGTGGAATCGGAAAAGGAGGAGCAAATGCAGCAGCGTGCACAGTCCAGAATCCCAGAGTTAGAAAATTTCGCCCACATCAAGGTCGTGGGGGTCGGTGGAGGCGGGTCCAATGCCGTGAACCGCATGATTGAGGAGGGCCTGCGCGGGGTCGAATTTATCGCCATCAATACCGATGCCCAGGCATTGATGCTCTCTCAAGCTCCCAAACGGATCCGCATCGGCGATAAACTCACCAAGGGCCTGGGCTCCGGCGGCGATCCCGAAATAGGACGCAAGGCTGCCGAGGAGTCGAGCGATGACCTGTACGAGGCCCTCACCGGAGCGGATATGGTCTTCCTCACGGCGGGGATCGGCGGCGGCACGGGTACAGGGGCTTCCCCGGTGATAGCCAGGATCGCCCGCGAGATCGGAGCGCTGACCATCGGCGTGGTCACCCGGCCCTTCTCTTTCGAGGGGGCGCGGCGGCGGGCAGTGGCCGAGGAGGGCATCGAGGCTCTGAAGGGGGAGGTGGATACGCTTATCGCCATTCCCAATGACCGCTTGCTCCAAATCGTGGACAAGAAGGCTTCCCTGCGCGAGGCTTTCCGTGTGGCCGATGATGTTTTGCGGCAGGGCATCCAGGGCATCTCTGAGCTTATCACCGTCCCCGGCCTGATCAACCTGGACTTCGCCGACGTGCGCACTATCATGTCTGAGGGCGGAGCGGCACTCATGGCCGTGGGGCGGGCCAGCGGCGAGAACCGCGCTGTGGAAGCGGCTCAGGCTGCCATCTCCAGCCAGCTTCTGGATGTGACCATTGACGGCGCGCGGGGTATCCTGTTCAACGTCACCGGTGGCTTGGACCTGAGCCTGTTCGAGGTCAACGAGGCGGCGGAGATCATCCGCGAGACCGCTCATCCCGATGTGAACATCATCTTTGGCGCGGTCATTGACGAGACGATGCAGGATGAGATTCGCATCACCGTGATCGCCACCGGCTTTGAGGCTACCGGACACGCGCGGAAAGCCGCCACGACGCCAGCGCGTCAGCAGCGACCTTTCGAGCTGAAGATTGCCCAGCTCTCCGGCAGCGATGACCTGGACATCCCGACCTTTATGCGTCGCCAGTAGATCGTACGGTCTATCTAACCGATAACGAACCCCTCTGTCCTACGGCGTAGGACAGGCTTAAGCCTGTCTTACGAACGGGCAGGTTACCGCATCCTGCGCTTCCTCCTTCCCGACCGCACCAACCAGTGGAGGGAGGAAGCGCCCTGTTTAGGCTTGCCCCCTTATGCCGCCGGTTTACGGCGGCGTGGGAAGGTCCCGCTCCCGGCGAGGCTGTGATTCGCGCATGGGCGCATTCCTCCAAAAAAGAGGCGAATTTTAAGGTTACAGGCCCCTTTTGGACTTGCCTTCTTTCGATATTTGTGGTATTATAGCGGACGTTTCTTACCACAATAAGTTGTGGTAAGATTACGTCTGTCCACTACATGTTGTACCATTATCCTCTACCCAACACCGACTCACCATTGACTTCCTCTGATTGCATTTGCCGGCTATAGTCGTTCACAATTCGTGACTCAAGCGATCTTCAACGCACCCGCTTTCTACGGCAGCGGCTGTGACCGAGCGCGACGCTTCTTTTTGTTTCTTGAGTCACTATTAGCCTTGAGCGGCTGTCCGGCGCGTTGTGTTTGTGTTAGGAAGCTGGCTATCTGAATGTGACAGGACTTGCGCGGTTGCGATTGAACGGAGTGGGAACATGTAGTCTCCCCCAATCGTGTTGATGCGATTCTGGTTCCCTTTTCCACCGCAGAGAGCGCCGAGGCTGCTGAGAAAATCCTATCAAGAAGCCCCTTCAGGGCTGGACTGAGTGGGGCGGGGCCATGCCCCGCCGCATCCGCGTCGGGCCACGGGCCCGACCTACTGTGAATCTCCGCGAGCTCTGCGGTGAAGAGAAGGCATCCACACAAAAAGGGGAGACTACCAGGGGACAGGCTTTCCAGCGAATCTCTTTCTCTCATCTGCCCCGTTTGGGCATGATCGCTTACTTGCAGAAAGGATATGTGCGATGAAATGTCCTCATTGCGGAGGCGGCAATTCACGGGTGATTGACACACGGGTGGCCGGGGAGGCCATCCGCCGTCGGCGAGAATGCCAGGATTGCCATCAGCGCTTTACGACTTATGAACGAGTGGCTCTATCCTCACCGATGATTGTCAAACGCGATGGGCGACGGGAGCCTTTTGACCGGGATAAGCTCATGCTGGGCATTCAGAAGGCATGTGCCAAACGTCCCATCGCCGTGGAGGATATTGAGCGCCTGGTCACTCAGGTGGAGCATCAAGTGCACAGCTTGGGCAAAGCAGAAGTGGATAGCCGGGTGGTAGGCGACCTGGTGATGGAAGGTTTGCGCGAACTGGATGACATTGCTTATATTCTCTTTGCTTCGGTGTATATTCCCCTGGCTGATTTGGAAAGCATGAAACGAGAAGTAGATCGCTTATTGGAGCGGCGCTGAACATTGGCTCCGATGTCATGGCGGCTGGCAAAGTTCTGGGCGCGCGTTGGAACGGGGGGTGAGTCGGCGCGCTATGCTGGGACAGGTAAGACATGAAACGCGAATAATCCAAAAAGTGGCTTGGAACTCAGGAGGTTACAATGAACACCCCAGTGTCCGACGCACATGTATCCTCTATTCGGCTGAAGACATTAATCCAGCAGCGGGAAGGCGATTTACTCCAGCAGGACATCAACCTCACTCCCAATGCGCTCACCGTGCTACAGCGTCGCTATCTGCGCAAGGACGCCGAGGGCCAGATCATCGAAGAACCCACGGAGATGTTCTGGCGGGTGGCGCGGGCTGTCGCCGCCGCCGAGGCGCATGACCCCCATGCCGACGTTGAGGCCATAGCCGCGCAGTTCTATCAACTCATGGCCAGCCTCGACTTTCTCCCCAACAGTCCGACCCTGATGAATGCCGGTACGGAAATTGGACAGCTTTCGGCCTGTTTCGTCCTGCCGGTCGAAGATGATATGACCAGTATCTTCGACGCGGTGAAGGCGACGGCTTTGATTCACCAGTCGGGTGGGGGCACGGGCTTCTCTTTCTCGCGTCTGCGGCCCGTCGGGGACGTGGTACGCTCCACCGGCGGCATTGCCAGCGGTCCCGTTTCTTTCATGCGAGTTTTCGATACGTCCACCGACGTGATCAAGCAAGGTGGTCGTCGCCGGGGGGCCAACATGGGCATCTTGCGCGTGGATCACCCCGACATCATGGAGTTCATCACCTGCAAGGAGCAGGAGGGCGCTTTCGCCAATTTCAATATCTCGGTGGCCATCACCGACGCTTTCATGCAAGCAGTGAAGACCGATGCCGAATACGATTTGATCAACCCGCGCACGGGACGGGCGGTTAAGCGCCTCAAGGCCCGGGCCGTGTTCGACAAGATTGTGGAGATGGCCTGGCGCAACGGTGAACCGGGGTTGATTTTCATTGATCGCATTAACGCTGCCAATCCCACTCCTCACGTGGGGGCGATAGAATCAACAAACCCGTGTGGTGAACAGCCGCTGCTTGCCTATGAATCTTGCAACCTGGGCTCCATCAATCTCGGTCACATGGTCACCGATGATGGCTACATTGATTACAGCAGGTTGGGACGGACGGTTGATTTGGCGGTGCGTTTTCTGGATGATGTGATTGATGTGAATTGTTATCCTCTGCCCCAGATTGCGGAGATGACGCGGGCCAACCGCAAAATTGGTTTGGGGGTCATGGGTTTTGCCGATATGCTTATCCAACTGGGCATTCCTTACAACTCCACCGCTGGTGTGCGCGTGGCCGAGGAGGTGATGAGTTTCATTCGGGAGCGCGCGCGTGAGGCGTCCATTGCTCTGGCTAAGGAACGTGGTCCCTTCCCCAATTTCCCCGGCAGCGCACTGGATAAGGCGGGCAGTCCGCCAATGCGTAACGCTACGGTGACCACCATCGCACCCACGGGGTCTATCAGCATCATCGCTAACTGTTCCAGCGGGATTGAGCCCTACTTTGCCCTGGCTTTCGTCCGGCACGTGCTGGATGATGACCGCCTGGTCGAGGTCAATCCCTTGTTCGAGCAGGTGGCCCGCGCGCGAGGTTTTTACAGTCAGGAGTTGATGGAGGTCGTGGCCGAGCGGGGAGGTTGTCGGGGGGTGGAAGGGGTTCCTCCCGACGTGCAAAGCATCTTTGTCACGGCGCACGACATCGCTCCCGACTGGCACATCCGTATGCAGGCCGCCTTTCAGAAGTACACGGACAATGCTGTGAGCAAAACCATCAATTTCCCCAACCAGGCGACCCAGGCCGATGTACGCCGGGCCTATCTGCTGGCCTACGAGCTGGGCTGCAAGGGGTTGACCATCTATCGCGACGGCAGTCGCCAGGTGCAGGTGTTGACCAAGGGCACCACCGAGAAAGGCCTTGTTTCCGGCGTGGAGGGCTGTCGTTCGCCACGGCCTCGCCCGGCCGTGACCTGGGGTGCAACGGAGAAAATCTCTCTGGGCTGCGGGCAGACTTTGTATGTGACTGTCAACGAGGATGAGCAGGGGCTGTTTGAGGTGTTCGCCACCATGGGGAAGAGTGGCGGCTGCATGGCCTCTCACTCCGAAGCTCTGGGCCGCTTGATCTCCCTCTCGCTGCGCAGCGGCATTGAGATCGGGGCTATCTTGCGGCAATTGCGCGGTATCCGCTGCCCGGCCCCCGTGTGGCGCAACGGCACGCGCATCCTCTCTTGTGCCGACGCCATCGGACAGGCCATTGAGCGCTATGTCAACGAGCGCGGGGAGCGAGCTTCTGAGCCCGCGGAGGATGGGACCGACGAGGCGACGGCTCACGAGGTCGCGCACTCCCCTTTGGTAAATCAAACCGTGGCCGGCACCTGCCCCGAGTGCCCGGAGTGCGGGAGTTTGCTGGAGTTCAGCGAGGGGTGTGTGGTCTGTCGCGCCTGTGGGTATTCGCAGTGCAGTTGATTGGGAGGAGGCGATAGTGCGCGCGGTTGTGCAGCGGGTTCGAGAGGCTTCGGTCACAGTTGATGGGCGGGTGGTGGGCGCGATCGGTCCGGGGCTGGCCATTCTGGTAGGCGTCACTCACGGAGATACGGAGGCGGAGGCTCGTTATCTGGCGCGCAAGATTGCGCACCTGCGCATTTTCACCGACGTCGAGGGCAAACTGAATCTCTCGGCGCTGGATGTCGGCGGCAGTGCCCTGGTGGTCTCCCAGTTCACTTTGTACGCCGACTGCCGCAAAGGACGCCGCCCCAGCTTCTCCGCCGCGGCCCGGCCGGAGGTCGCCGACCCCCTCATTGAGCGCTTCATCGAGTTCCTGCGCGAGGAGGGGCTACCGGTGGAGAGCGGGCAGTTTCAGGCCGAGATGTTGGTGCGTATCTTCAACGACGGCCCGGTGACCATTATCCTTGATACTCAGGAGATCATGCCTCAACGCTGATCAGATACACGAAAGGCGGCCCTTGGGCCGCCTTTTTTGGTGAGTTGCTATATCACTCTGGGTAACCCAGAAATGCTGTCAAGTCTGCCAGAAACTGCTGTTGTTTGGCCGGGTCGTCGGCAATCTGGGTCAGGTTGTAGACAGAGGTGAGTTTACCCTGGGCAATCCACTCTGCCGCCTCGCGGGCAACGCGCTCAACCAGGATGGTGGCAATAAACGACAAGGGTGGCTTGGGACGTCCAGTACGCTCGCAGGCTAACAGAATGCGGTCGAAGGCGCGGGTAGCCGTTTTCCAGTGCTCGTCGGATCCAGCTGGATCAGCTCCCCCTTTTAACTCTCCGCCCCAGAGAATGTCTGTTTCCTCACTCGACGAGAGCAGGTCGGGACCAATGCGATAAGATTTGCCTTCAGCATCGTACAGTGTAATCTGTCGGTTGAGAAGCAATCGGTTGCCGTTTTGCAATCGAATCTCGCGGTACACTACTCGTTGTTCCTCCAAGCGTGCCAGTTCGGCAAGCAGGTCTGTGTCCTCATCAACTACCAATGTATGGAGCTTACGGGATGTTTTTCCCTCACCTTCTTCCTTGCCTCGTATGATGAGGCCTTTAAGTGTGTAGACGATGCTATGCAGATAGCCATGCTGGTGCAAGTGAATGATCAGTGGAGTGATGACTTCAACATAGGCTAACCGACCTACCTCGTTGCGCCAGGACCCGCCGAAACTGTCACCCAGGTTGGCATAGGCCATCTCTAAGTGGCGTTGAGGTGTCACTTGGCAAGAGAGCACGAGGGCGCTGATTATCTGGTTAAAGTGGAGGGCCAGATCAGTGGCAATATCGAGCGGCGGCGCTTGGCCCGCTTCATAAGCAATGGTGCTTAGCCCCATGTCATTCATAACTTTCTGGGAGACCATTGCCACATTGCGGTAGTACATCGTCAGCTCAGGATGCTGCACCAGGAGCTCTGGTGTGCAGAAGTAGTAAGGGTAGGGAATGGGAGGGTGGTTGGCATCGAGCATTTTGAGGGCATTTGTATCTATCCCTAGCTTTGGCGCTGCTTCATACCACACTTCCTTGTCGTATGTTCTGGTTATCTGGTCAACACACCTGACAAGGGCTGTAAAATCAAGCGCCACTAAGTTCTTGATTATGAACAAACCGCGTTTGATCGAGTTGCGTTCCACAGCTCGTTGAATCTCATCAGGTGTGCTGGCGAAAGGCGGCAAGGGTGGATCCGGGTTGGTCTGGTAATTAGCGCGGTGTTCAGCGATTCGTCTCCTTCGCGGGCGTCGTCGTCTTACCATGTTATACTTTTCTCCATACTGCAATGCTTTCGCGCACAGCCACTCGACCAAAACGCCCCATCTGCTGACTGGAATTGCCTTTATAACGAGTGATGATAATTCGCTCCACTTCAAAGCCCGCGTCTACGGCCAGGTCAGACAAGAGCAGGTCAACCGGTATGAGCTCGCCGTGGAAACGCGCATTGGCCACGACCAACGCCACTCTGGCTCCTGGCCTACATACTTGGGCCAATTCCTGCAATGCCAGATTCATATCTTCGAAGTAGCCTTTGATCATCACTGGAATGCGAGGGTTGTTCAAATCTTGATCGGCCAGATTATCCAAGACCTCTATTAGTGCTGGATGATGGACGTTATCAGTGGGGGCCTCACGTGATTCGATGTGTGATCTGAGCAGGCTATGCCGTACTCGCTTCAATTCTTCAAACTCGTTAACAAACTGCAGGCACAACTCCAAGCTGTAGATGCGGCTATAATCGTAGCGGTTGAGGTAGGGCGGTGAAGTGATGACGATGTCAGCGTAGTCTTCGAATTCGGATGCAAACGATCGGGCATCGGCTTGCTCGACATAGCATTGGCTAGCACCATGTGCTCTGGAATGAAGCATCCCGGTCAGGCCAGGTAGAGGCAGTTGTGTTTGCTCGCCCAGCAGGTCGCTGTACATCATCTCAAGTTGCGTGCGCAGTACGGTGCGAACTTTCGGAATACGTTTGTTGCGTTTCAGGCGCAGGAATTGACCGTCTTTGCTGGTGTAACTGACTTTTTCCAATATAGCCATCAGTCCCAGCAGAAGGAATTCTCGAATCACCTCGTCGTCAATCTGCAGGATTTGTTCTTTAAAGAACAGGATTTGTTCTAGGGTCTCAGGGTCATAAGCCAGTTGAATAATACGGATGTCCTGAGGCGCGGTCAAAGAGGGCGGGTGAAACGGGATTTTTTGCAGGCGTGCAATTTCGGCACGCAAGCGGTCAAGGTCATATTCTTCTGGTCCTCGTAGTTTCACCCGCGAGATGAATATGGCTAAAGGTAAGATGTCAATGCCCCACGCTCCGAATCCCGTTTGCTTGGCGACCAGCACAGTAGTGCCACAACCAACGAAGGGGTCAAACACTCGATGGCAAGTTGGATCTGCCCCGAATTCTCTCAGAAGCATTTCCACTAACCGGTAGGAAAAACCCTCTTTGTACTGGAACCAACGATGGATGGGGACTGTTTTATTGGGCACGTAGGTAACGGATTGTCGGAGCCCTAGGCGTTCATCAAAGCGGGACATGTAGCGTGCTTCGAGTTCTTCCCTTCCTACCGTCGTTCCTTGGATGCTCGATTGTGGCGCAAATCGCTGAATCACTGACATCTCGGGCCTCTTAACGAACCTCTGTAACGGATGTGAAGTACACGCTGAGATTCATATGCTGTCTACATTGTAGCTCTAATCCAATTCCTTGTCAACCGTTGAACACGGTTTTCATCCAGCTCGCTGTTACAGGGGGCAGCACATGCGTGCTCAGGGCGGTGAGGCTTTCTTCTGCTCGATGCTCACAACAGCCCCAACCACCTAGCGATTACCGGCCCCAGGCCGGCCATGTTCAAGGTAATGGGCACCAGCAGCACACCCATGCAATTCATCCGCCGTGAGTGCCACAGCACCGGCAACAGGCCAATGCCCGTCGCCGCCGTCGCCACCAGCAGCCCGCCCCAGCCGGTAAGCGTCACTATGAGAACGACGAGCAGCACCAGAGTCACCGCCGAAATCCAGCGATAGTCCACCCGCTCCACCAGGGCCACCGCACCCCGCGCCAAAGCCAGCAGCAGGAAGAAGGCCAGCGCCCCGCTGAGCGCCATTGCCCCCACGGCGGTCCAGTAAGTCTGTGGTGTGTAGGGAGTGTACAGCCCGCTGAGCATGGAGGCCATGCCCCCGCGCGTCAGGTGCAGGCCGGGGACGAACCACAGCAGCAGTCCGCCCACGTAGTACACCGCTTTGGACGCGCCCTGCGAAAGCAGGAACAGCCGGTCATCGCGCTGAGCCGTGGCCTGCCCGGCCAGGAACCCGCCGATCCCCCCAGTCACCACCGGGAAGAAAGCGGCGAACAATCCGCCTAATACCCCTGCTCCCACTCCACGGGCGACCAGTGCCGGCGAAGCGTCCACTGAACGGGCCACATGTTGCGGTGGAACCTGGGCCTGGGAGAGGAGATTGGTCAGCACCCAGGGGATGGCGAACAGTCCCGCGAAGGCCGGCATCAGATTCTGAAAGGCGACCTCCAGCGGCACCACGCTACGGTACATGATGATAACCCCCAGCAGACCGGAGAGCAGGAAAGTGATTATCCCGGCCAGCAGCGAGCGCCAGCCGTCCCACAGCCTGCCCCAGGGAGTGGGGGCGCGGTCTGTTCCTTTGGGCCACTCCGAGAGCAGCATGTAGACCATGATCAAGGCCAGAATCCAATGCAGATGGGGCTGGAGGATGCGACGCAACACCGGCAGTACGTGCCCGGCAAAGGGAGCTAGCGCCAGCAAGCAGGCCATTCCCCCCAATCCGCCGAGGCCGGTCAATACCGTGGCCTCGTACCCCCGCCGTTGCATCAGGTACTTCTGCCCCGGCAGGACGATGAAAATAGCGCTCTCGTCGGGGGCGGCCAGGAAGACGCTGGGGATGGTGTTCAGCGTAGCGTATCCGGTCACCAGACCGAGCATGAGCATGGTCAACCCATCAGTGGGAATCACCTCCGGCCAGCGCAACGCGGCCAGAATAAGCAGCCCGGCGACGTTGTACACGTGCAGCGCCGGAATCCAGGCGACGGCGGCTGAAAGCAGCGTGCCTACCAGAGCGTAGCCTATGAGTTGCAAAGGATGCATCGCGCCTCCCCCCACCACGTCCTGCGGCATGAAAGCCGCGTTACGGTAGTACGACCACGTCTATCCCCAGAGCGGGGATGATTTCCATCTCACCACGGTATTCGTCAATCTCACCACTGACCCGTACCCGCGCGCCCTCGACCAGCCGCTCTCTGTCCGGCACCGTCTCGTACACATTGCTCCACAGCAGGAGCGTGATCTGCCCCGTGCCGTCGTCCAGGGTGAACTTCATGCCGGCAGAGAAGCTGGTCGCGGCCACCACTGTCCCCTCGACAGCGCGCTGCTGGCCCACGTCGGCGGCGCTTATCTGCCCGATGCTTGTGATGGAGACCGTCGGGGCTGGTGCGGCGCTGAGGACTATCACCTCGGCCGGGGTGGCGGGGATGATTTCCAACTCACCTTCGTATTCATCCACCGTGCCACAAGCTCGCACGCGCGTGCCGACGCGCAGATCGGCCCGGTCTGGGAAATCCAGGTAGACATCTTGCCACAGCAGCAGGACGATCTGGCCTGTGCCGTCGCTCACGGTGAACTTCACCCCTTGGGAGAAGCTCGCCGCCTGGGTTATCTCCCCCTCGATGATCAAGCGTTGGCCGACCTTATCAGGGCCGATTTCGCCGATGGCAGTCACCTCCACGGCGGGGGTAGGTGTGGACAGCGGCGTCGGAGTGGGACTCGGCATCGGGGTGGCGGTGGGTTGAGGTGATGGTGTGGGCATGGGGCTCGGTGTTGGCGTGGCGGTGGGCACTGCCAGCACGGTCACGTCCGCGCCGGCTGCGGGGATCACCTCCAGCTCGCCGTGGTATTCGGAGACTTTGCCTCTGGCCGCGACTTCCGTGCCGACGACCAAGTCCTCCCGCCGGGCTACGCTCTGGGCGACATCTTCCCACAGCAACAGGATGATCTCACCCGTTTCATCCCGCACGGTGTATTTCACGCCGGCGGAAAAAGGCGTCACCTGGGTGACCTGTCCCTGGATGGAAACGCGCGCCCCCACGTCTTCCGGGGTGATCGCACCGATGTCCATCGGCGTGTAAGTGAGTTCCCGGGCACGCACGATTTGCACGTCCAACGGCAGCTCGGGTATGATCTCCAGTTCGCCCTGGTATTCAGACACCAGCCCTTGCACGGCAATCTCCGAGCCAACGATGAGCGCTTCCCTCCCGGCGACGGCGCGGTCCACGTCCTGCCACAGCAGCACGGTGATCTGCCCGCTCCCGTCTTCGACCGTGTACTTGACCCCCGCCGAGAAAGGGCGTACCTCGGCGATTCGCCCCTCGATGCCAACCATCTGTCCCACATCCCCGGCGTTGATGCTCCCGATGGTCCGTGTCTGCGCGATGGGCACTGCTTCGTTCAGCAGAACCAGGCTTTCCGCTTTGTCCGGGACTAGTTGGATGGCATCCTCATAAAGGCTTACTGCCCCTTGCACCTGGATGTAGTCACCGGGGCGCACCTCAGGGGGCTCGCCGGTCAAAACGACCAGATCGTCAGGGATGGTCACATCCACTGCGCCGCTGTCATCGCGCACTTCTAAAAGAGTGAGGCCCGTATAGGGTTGGCGCACCTCGCGCACCATACCTCTCACCGTTACCTTATCGTACAGATGCTCTAACCCAAGCTGTCCAATGGACACTTCCACGTGGGATGTTCGCTGCAGGTGGACTCGCTGCGGCGCGTTGATCGTCAAGTAGGCGAAATCCTCTTTCACGCGCAGCGTACCTTCCACCGTCACCTGATCGCCGATGGCGGGGATAAGTCCGCTTTCTCGCAGGCTTTGGGCTTCGCTGCGGTAAGCGGTCACCAACAGATCGCCGCTGCCATCCCATATCCAGAATTTCAGGCTGTCCGTCTCGGTGTCGTAATCGGGGTAGCGGGTGACCGTACCCTGTACGCGAACATAGGCCCAATTCATGGTGCTGGTGATTTCGGCGATGGATAGGGTAGGGGGTTCGGCGTGGGTGGCGGCCATCCACAGGGCCAGCAATCCGCCCAGGGCCAGGATGATGGCGACTATCTTGGTGGCCCGTAGACTCATCCGACGTTGAATCTTCGCCCCACAGTGCGGGCAGGCCCCCATAGGTCCCACAAAGCGGCCACAACTTGGGCACTCGGTCATAGGCGGACTCCTTCGCGGGTTAAAATCGAGGGTGTTTCGGAATTTCGCGGGGGACACTGGGTGTGCACAGGCTCAGGTGTTTAGTGGGAAGCAAGTCGTAACTTTTGCTCATTATTTACCTAATCTTGATACATTTTTTACCAAATTTTAAGATTAAGTATGTTATACTTTAAAGCGATTAGAGGAATAGTTGTGGGAGGTGGCACGATGGCACCCATTCACCTAGCCCTCGTAATTGTTCTAAGCCTTTTATATTTCGTGCTGGAAGGCCAGGGAGGCGCATGATGTCCATTCACTTAGCATATCTGGTAATCGCTTTTAGCGCTGGGGCTGTCTTGGGCAGTCTGATTATGTTGGTCCAGATGTCCTTGATGCAGATGGCCAGAGAGAGCGATGAGCTTTATGCCGAGATAAGGGTTCGCGAGCGCCAGTAAGCGATTTGTGTGGGTGGCCAATTGGGACCAGGCTGACCATTTCTATAGGCTCTGGGATTGGGGCGGTTCTCCTCCTTGTGAACACAAGTGGCTGTGAGCGATTTTTGGGAGAAAGGGAGTGATTTGGCGGCGTCACTCCCTTTCTTTTGTGTCTCTACGGGTCCTTGCGTTCGACCGAGCCCTCGGCGTGAGCTCAGGCGGGCGCTCATGCCGAGTAGCATCCGCGTCGGGCCATGGGCCCGGCCTACTCGGCGGTGAAGAGAAGGCATCCTCACATGGCGACCACGAAGGCCACGGCAAACTCGTCGGCGTGAGAGAGGCTGATGGCCCATTCCATCAGGTCCAGGTCTCTGGCCCGGGCGGCGGCTCTGCCGTGGAGATATACCTCCGGCTTGCCGTAGGGGTCGGGCAGTACTTCTGCTTCATGCCAGGAGATACCCCCGCGCCACCAGATGCCCAGTCCCAGGGCTTTGGAGATGGCCTCTTTGGCCGCGAAACGTGCGGCCAGTTCAGGAACCCGACCTCCCGCGTAAGCCAGCTCTTGGGGGGTGTAAACTCGTTGGAGGAAGCGGTCCCCCCAGCGGGCGATAGCTGCCTCCACGCGGGCAATTTCAATGATGTCCACACCCACACTCAACATGATGCACTCCTCACCCTCCCGCGGGCTCCGGGCCTGCGGGAGGGTTGTTGTATCAGCAAGTGCCCTCGCCGTTGTAGCCGCGCCCCATTCCCCGATAGGTGAAGCCCAACTCGCGCATACGGGCCGGGTCGTAGATGTTGCGCCCGTCAATCAGCACTGGCTGGCGCATCAGCGATTTAATGCGCTTCATGTCCAGTTGTTTGAATTCGTTCCACTCGGTCACAAGGATGATGGCATCAGCATCCTGGGCCACGGCGTAAGGGTCTGTGCAGTATTCCACGTCGGTGAGAATGCGCCGCGCAATGCTCATGGCCACCGGGTCATAGGCTTTGACGATGGCTCCCTCATTCTGCAACAGGCGGATGATGCTGATGGACGGGGCATCGCGCATATCGTCGGTATTGGGTTTGAAGGCCAGGCCCAATACGCCGATAGTCTTGCCCCGGAAGCCGCCCAGGATGTCGCGTAGCTTGGTCACGACCCGCTTGCGCTGATCGTAGTTTATCTCCAGGACGGCGCGCAATAGCTGTGGGTGTTGTCCGTGGGTTGCGGCCATGAAGGCCAGAGCTTTGACATCTTTGGGGAAACAGGACCCGCCCCAACCGATGCCGGCACCCAA
Organism: Anaerolineae bacterium; assembly: GCA_014360845.1. Taxonomy (GTDB): domain Bacteria; phylum Chloroflexota; class Anaerolineae; order JACIWR01; family JACIWR01; genus JACIWR01. The sequence goes on along the minus strand of JACIWR010000033.1, from coordinate 1,204 downwards.
GAATGAAGGGGCAATGCGCTTGTCCGTGCCCATGCCATAGGCCACCGTTTTCACATCCGCGCCCAACGCTTCACAGATGTTAGCTATTTCGTTGATAAAGGAGATTTTCGTCGCCAAGAAAGCGTTAGAGGCGTATTTGATCATCTCCGCGGTGCGCAGGTCGGTGATAATGGTCTCCGCCTGGAGGGGATAGTACAGCTCAGCTACCCGCTCCGCGGCCTCGCGACTGGTGCTGCCCAAGACGATGCGGTCGGGGTGCATGGAATCGTGGACGGCCGAGCCCTCGCGCAGGAATTCGGGGTTAGATACTACCCAGAAGGGGATGGAGGGGTCGGGCATGTTTTCGCGCACGATGTCGGCCACCCAGTCGCCGGTGCCAATGGGTACCGTGCTTTTGTTGATGATGATGATGGGCTGGTGTATGCGCTTGGCGACGTCTATGGCGGCGGCGTTGACGTGAGCCAGGTCGGCCTCGCCCTCGGTGCCGGAAGGGGTGCCTACGGCGATGAACACGAATTCCGCATCTTGCATGGCCTCGTCGTAGGAAGTGGTAAACGACAGCCGCCCGGCGGCTTGATTGCGATGTACGATCTCTTCCAGGCCGGGCTCGTAGATGGGCAGAATGCCTTTTTTCAGGTTATCGCATTTCTCCTGGTTGCGGTTGAGGCAGATCACTCCATTGCCCAGGTCTGCCAGGCATGCTCCGGTTACCAGACCAACATAGCCGACGCCGATCACGCAGATGGTCTTTTTCATGAAAACGTCCTCCTTAGGGTGTGATGTGATGGTATTTTCCAAGTGAGATCCTTGCTCGTTGGGCAAGGATTTCACCACAAAGGACACGAAGGACTCCAAAGACGCAAGGGGGAACATGGGGTCCCCTTCGTGCCCTTTGTGTCCTTGGTGGTAAGGCTTTTAGGCTCCGGCTAGGCCGGGTCAGGGTGTCGGATACACTCGTGCGCTGAAGCGATGGGCTTTTTACTCCGACAGATTATACCACAAACATTACAGACAAGGAAATGGGCCTTGGGGACCGTCACGAGTTTGGGACAAGGCCCTGAGGCGTCTCCAGGGGCCAGGCAAGGCTGAGTCCGGTGCAAAGAGAAGCCATAGGCACCTGGCTGACGTCATAGCCAGCCAATTCCAGGGGACACTGGCCCCGAATCCTGGGCTGGGCATCCTGCGAGAAGGGGGTAAAGCGATA
>JACIWR010000329.1 GCA_014360845.1 Anaerolineae bacterium | reverse complement strand
AAGAGCGTCACCGCCCACTTTGTGGAGGCACCGCCCACCGGTGAGGTGACGGTGGATGGGGCGGTATCCACCGGCACGGCGGATGATGTGAGCAGCATCAGCTTTGCCCACACGACGGGCAGCGGTGCCAACCGGTTGCTGTTGGTGGGCGTATCTGCCAATAACTTCAACACTGCGTTCAATATCACGTCGGTCACCTTCACCCCTGAAGGTGGTTCGCCCTTGAGCCTGACCGAGGTTGGAGAGGCCACGAACGGCGATGGCCGCCGGACAGCAATCTGGAGCTTGCTTAACCCACCCAGTGGCGAGTCGGGAGAAGTGGAAATCACTTTCAGTGCGAACATCGCCTATGGCATCGCGGCTGGCGCGGTCAACTTCGCCGGCGTTGATCAGGCGGAGCCTCTTGGGACATTCGCGAGTGCTTCATCCGATGACGATACGCCAACTGTGACCTTGACCGGGCTTGATGGGGATGAGCTCGTGTTCGATAGCGTGTACGTGGGCGGGAACCCTGCCTCAGCGGTAACCGTCGGTGCCGATCAGGTCGTTCTATGGGATGTGCTCGAAAGTACTGGGTACGTGAGGAGTGCCGCCAGCACCGAGGAGGCGACGGGCAGCTCAGTAACGATGAGCTGGACACGGGAGGATGCAGGTCGCTGGGCCATCGCCGCCGTGCCCATCAACCCCGCACCGGCCGGAACCACCTACGAACTGACCGTTGCGGTAGACCCGGAGGGGAGTGGAACTACCAACCCGCCGGTAGGCACCCATACCTACGCGGAAGGCACCGCAGTTGACATCACGGCGACCCCTGCCGCAGGCTATGCCTTCGACCACTGGAGCGGGGATTGCAGCGGTGATGGCGCCTGTCAGGTGACGATGGACGGGGATAAGAGCGTCACCGCCCACTTTGTGGAGGCACCGCCCACCGGTGAGGTGACGGTGGATGGGGCGGTATCCACCGGCACGGCGGATGATGTGAGCAGCATCAGCTTTGCCCACACGACGGGCAGCGGAGAGAATCGCTTGTTGCTGGTGGGGGTGTCGTGGAACAGTGGCAGCAATGAACGCGACATCACCTCAGTTGTCTTCAACGACGGGACGACCGATTACCCGCTGAGCGAGGTGATTGACCAGCAGGCCAGTGCAAACCCACGGAACGCGGCGATTTGGAGCTTGTTGAATCCACCGAGTGGAACTGCGGGCACAGTGACGGTAACCTTCGACGGTGCGGTTTCGAACGGCATTGTAGCGGGAGCCATCAACTTTGCGGGGGTGAACCAGAGCACGCCGTTGGGAAGCCCGGACGGGGCGGATGGCAGCAACAGTGACGCGCCGAGTGTGACCTTGAACGGCCTGAGTGGCGATGAGCTAGTGTTCGACACGGTGTTCCAGGGAGCCTCAGGAGAGACGCAAACGCTGACTCCAGGGGCAGGTCAGACAGAGCAGTGGAATGCGTGGATAGCCAATGTGCGAGCTGCGGCCAGTGTTGAGGATGCTGACGGCAATTCATCGGTGACGATGAGTTGGACGGCAGGTAGTTCGTCTGTGTGGGCCATCGCCGCCGTGCCCATCAACCCCGCACCGGCCGGAACCACCTACGAACTGACCGTTGCGGTGGACCCGGAGGGGAGTGGAACTACCAACCCGCCGGTGGGCACCCATACCTACGCGGAAGGCACCGTAGTTGACATCACGGCGACCCCTGCCGCAGGCTATGCCTTTGACCACTGGAGCGGGGATTGCAGCGGTGATGGCGCTTGCCAGGTGACGATGGACGGGAATAAGAACGTCACCGCCCACTTTGTGGAGGTCCCAACAGGGGCTGTGACCCTGGATGGAGACGTTTCCAGCGGCACGGCGGACGGTGTCAGCAGCATCAGTATCCCCCATACGACCGGTACAGGCACGAACCGCCTGATGCTGGTCGGCGTGTCTGCGAACAGTTACAACAACGCGCGTACCATCTCTTCGGTTACCTTCACTCCCGAAGGGGGTGAGGCTATCGCCCTGGATGAGGTCGGATCAGTGGAGAACGAGGCAGGCCGTCTGGCCGCGATCTACAGCCTGCTTAACCCACCCGCTGGTGTTGAAGGTACAGTCAGGGTCACCTTCTCAGATTCTGTGGCCTATGGCATTGCCGTTGGGGTGGCAAACTTCGCTGGAGTGAATCAATCGAATCCGCTGGATGATTTTGTGAGCGCCGTAGGTACCCAGACCTCAGCTATAAGCGTTGATGTTCCCAGCGACCCCAACGATCTGGTGTTCGATACGGTATTCCTGGGCGCTGCGACGGTGCCTTCTCTCACGGCTGATCCCGGCCAAACACAGCTATGGGATGCGACTGTAGATCGTGTGCGTGGCGTGGCCAGTATAGAACAGGCAAGCGGCAGCCTGACCGCCATGAGCTGGACGGCGTCGGGAGGCTCCACGAGCTACTACTGGGCCATCGCCGCCGTGCCCATCAACCCGGCTTCCGCCGAACCAACAATGCCCTCGCACACCATCTTGCTGGGCCGACCCACGGATGACTCTGTCACAGTGAACGCAATCCTGGAGCGGGGTGGCGAGGTCTACTTCGAGTATGGGACGACCTCTGGCGAATACACCGAACAGACAGGCATCATTGCTGCCACCGCCGGGGAACCCGTCGAAGTTGTGATTGACGGACTTGCCGCCAATACCCGCTATTACTATCGAATGCTGTATCGGGAAACGAGCAGTGATGAGTGGATCGCTGGTGACGAGCATTCCTTCCACACCCAAAGGGCGGAGGGTGAAACGTTTATCTTCACCATAACTGCAGACTCACACCTGGGCCAGACCTTTTCTGGCAACAGCCCCGCCCGCTATGAACAAACCACGCTGAACATCGCTGCAGATAATCCGGACTTCCATCTCGACCTCGGTGACTCCTTCATCATGAGCGGGGCAAACAATCAGACGGAGGCAAATGAGATCTACCTGGCCCAACGCCCGTACTTCGGTAATTTTAGCCATTCGGCCCCAGTATTCTTGGCCATCGGTAATCACGAGAACGAGGAGGGGTGGAATCTCGATGACACTCCCTTCAGCAAGGCGCTGGGAAGCATCATCGCTCGAAAGCAGTACTTCCTCAACCCGATCCCGGATGGATTCTATTCCGGGAATGAGGATCCCTTACCGCCGGAATATGGTGGAGGGCTCCGTGAGGACTACTATGCCTGGGAGTGGGGCGATGCTTTGTTCATCGTCCTGGACCCCTTCCAGTACACGATGGTCAAGCCCTACGGGAATGTCGCGGGTTCAGGAGAAGATGATGATGAGGTGGTAAGCGGTGACCAATGGAACTGGACTCTGGGAGAAGAACAATACAATTGGTTCAAGCAGACCCTTGAGAACAGCGATGCCAGGTATAAGTTTGTTTTCTCCCATCATGTAGTTGGAGGGCAAACGGTAGTATCGAACCCGCAGGCCGGGCCGCCGGAATATGTACGCGGCGGGGCCATGGCCGTTCCCTATTTCGAGTGGGGAGGAAACAACGCGGATGACACGTGGGGATTCGATACCGAACGACCGGGCTGGGGCGATGACCCGATTCACCAGTTGATGGTTGATAATGGCGTCACTGCTTTCTTCCACGGCCACGATCACCAGTTTGTCCATGAAGTGCGCGATGGCATCGTCTACCAACTGGTGCCCTCGGCTGGAATGACCGGCTATGGATTCGACCTTTATGATGATAGTCCCTGGGTGGTCAGCGGCGGCAACTTGCCCAACGCGGGCCATCTGCGGGTAACGGTTTCCCCTGACGAGGTAACAGTTGAATATGTCCGATCTGCTATCAGCGGTGATACCGGCGTCACCAATGGAGAGGTTTCTTATTCCTACACTATCGCCGCGCCCAGTATTCTGGGTGATGTCAGTGGTGATAGAGCTGTGGATTCCACCGATGCCTTGATCATCCTATCTTGCGATGTGGGACTCGATACCTCGGGGTTCTGTCCCATGAATTGCGGCGATGTAAACAGTGATGGGGAGATCGATTCCACCGATGCCTTGATCATCCTGTCCTACGATGTGGGCATGGAGGTTCCGTATCCGGTGGGAGAACCTGGATGTCCATCGAGCGTAACACCGTGTTTGGGGTGTACACCCTGAACGGTCGCCATGGTGCGTAAGTGAAAAGTGAACAAGTGCACCCCACACACGAGGAGGAAAAGCGCTGCCCTCCCTGGGCCAGCCACCAGGATGCCAGAGATTCCCTAATTTGTCAAGTGGGCGGCGGGCTGGCGCCTCCCACATCAAACATATTATACGAGGAGGTAAGGGAAATGACATCTGCGCACAACTTACGTCAGCGGTATCTAGCTATGGTTGTTCTTTTGGTGCTCATCAGCGCTATACTGGGAAGCGTTCTGGCTTTTGCCCAAAGCGGTAGTGTGGTAGCATCAGCCACTCCGTCAAATGCAACGCCGGACATCGGTGAGCAGATTACAGTAGAGATCAACATAGATGTCTCCGCTGTGGAGGAACCTGACGACAGGCTGGGGAGTTTCACTGCCTCGCTGGATTGGGACCCGGCTATGCTGGCTTACCACAGTAATTCGGGGATTCTGGCAGGTTTCACTGGTGTGGTCAACACTGCCAATGTCGCGTCTGGGCGTATCGTCTTCAATGGGGCCAATCCAAGTGGAGCCACAAACAACGTCACAGTGCTCATCATCACCTTTGACGTGGTTGGAGCGGGGACCAGTGATCTCGACCTGGAATTCTCAGCCATGGCTGCGGCCTACACCTTTCGGAGCCTGCTGCCGATTCTCACCGTCAATGATGGTCAGGTTGTGGTATCCCCTGGGCCAGATTCCGATGGTGACGGTGTGCCGGACGACGTGGATAACTGTCCCGACACTGCTAA
>JACIWR010000328.1 GCA_014360845.1 Anaerolineae bacterium | reverse complement strand
GGGGCGGGGGGGGGTTGGGTGGCAACCCCAATAAGACTGACGAGAGCGCCAAAGGATTAAAGGCCGGGGTGGACATCACTATCACGAACGGCGTCGTCCAGATCAATTCTCTGGACGATGCTATCCACTCAGATAACAACATCACGATCAACGGCGGTGATCTTTTTCTGGCTTCCAGCGACGACGGCCTCCACGCCGATTCTACCCTGACGGTGAACGGTGGGACCCTGGCTATTACCCACTCCTATGAGGGTCTCGAGAGCGCGACCATCACCATCAATGGCGGGAATATCCACATTGTCGCCAGCGATGACGGGATAAACGCCGTCAGCGACGATAGCACCGCAGCAGGTGGAGGGATGATGCCAGGCCCAAGAAACTTTGAAGCTGCTAATAACTATCTCTACATCAACGGCGGGTACTTGGCCATTGATGCCATGGGTGACGGCCTCGACGTAAACGGCACGATTGATATGACTGGCGGGCTTGTCATCGTCAATGGGCCTACAAACAATGGTAACGGTCCCCTGGATTATCTGGGAGCGTTTAATATCACCGGCGGTTTTCTTGTTGCGGTAGGCAGTGCCGGCATGGCCCAGGCCCCAAGCATGTCATCAACCCAGTATTCCATGATGTATATCTTTGATTCACCGCAGGCAGCGGGTACGATGGTTCATATTGAAGCCGAAGATGGCGAAGAAATTCTCACCTTCGTACCGACAAAGGAATATCAGTCAGTCGTGGTATCCTCGCCTGAGCTGAAAAATGGTCTTACCTACTACGTTTACACCGGCGGTAGTTCGAGCGGTACAACTAGCGACGGCCTATACTCTGGCGGCACATACACCGCCGGCACTCAGGTGACCAGCTTTACTGTTTCAAGTGTGGTAACTGTTGCAGGTGCGTATGGGGGCGGTTTTCCAGGCAGCAATATGCCCGGCCCGGGCGGCAGGCGACGCCCCTGACAATACGGTGCTAGGGCTTGCCTCCCCGAACGACGTCGCCCTCCAGCAGGGCGGGTTGCCAAACCCGCCACCACGCGGTCTACCAATGTTCTTCATGCCTTCTTCATTGATTCTTCACATTTTTCGTGTACAATATTAACAGCCTCCACCCTGGATAGAACGGGAGCGGCTGCGTTATTTCGTTCTATGGATGAAAAACAAGGGAAGCAGAGACTAATGGCCAAGCGAAAGATTCTGGTAGTAGATGACAACCCCAAAATCGTGGAGCTGGTGCGGCTCTACCTGGAAAAGGACGGCTACCGCGTATTCGTCGCTTACGACGGCCTGGAAGCCCTGGAGGTAGCCCGCCAGAAGCAGCCAGACCTCATCGTGCTGGACCTGTTGCTGCCCGGCATGGACGGCCTCGATGTCTGCCGCATTCTGCGGGCCGAGTCAGAGGTGCCCATCATCATGCTCACCGCCAAAAGCACTGAGGAGGACAAGCTCGTCGGTCTGGAGTTGGGCGCCGACGATTACCTCACCAAGCCCTTCAGCCCGCGGGAACTGGTGGCGCGCATCCGGGCGGTATTGCGCCGCGTCGGTAAAGAGGCCGCCCAGGGCCCCGCCGAGCTACGCTTCGCCGACCTGCTGATAGATCGTCGCAGTCATGAGGTACAAGTTCGCGGCGAGCCCGTACACCTCACTCCCACCGAGTTCAGGCTGCTGGAAGTGCTGGCCGGGGAGCCGGGACGGGCTTTCACCCGGCTGGAGCTTTTGGATCGGGTCTTCGGCTACGACTTCGAGGGCTTCGAGCGCACGGTAGACGTGCACATCAAAAACCTGCGCAAAAAGATCGAGCCAGACCCCAAAGAGCCGACTTTCATCAAAACAGTCTACGGTGTAGGCTACAAGTTCAGCGAGGACTGAAATGTTCCACTCCCTTCGCTTCCGTCTGCTGGTAGTGCTGATCCTGGTGGTGATAGCCGCCGTGGGCGGTATTGCTCTGGTCAGCACCCAGATTACAACGCGCACAGTGCAAGGCTACGAAGACCGCCGCGGGATGATGCGGGACCGGCGTTTCGGCGGGTTCCTGACCACGTACTATACCCAGTACAGAGACTGGTCCGGCGTGCAATCAGAGCTGGAACGGATAAAAGAGATCACGGGAGAAAGAGTGGTCCTGGCCAATCCCAGGGGTCAAATCGTCGCCGATTCCGAGGGAGAGTTGATCGGACAACCGGTGAGACCAGAATGGGGACCACCGGCGGCGCTGATCGTCCACAACGGGATGCCGGTGGGAGCTCTTTATGTCGGCGTGCCCGGTGGAGGCCCTGGCATCAAGGAATTCCTGACCTCCCTCAATCGCACCCTGCTGTTGGTCGCCGTGGCGGCCGGTCTCGGCGCTGTGCTGCTCATCCTGGGCCTCTCGCGTCGCATCCTCGCCCCAGTAGAGGCTTTGACCGAAGCCGCGCGGCGCATGGAAGCGGGAGACCTGAGCCAGCGGGTGGAGGTCACCTCTAAAGACGAGATCGGTGAACTGGCCCGCGCCTTCAACTCCATGGCCGATGGACTGAACCGCCTGGAGGAGCTGAGGCGCAACATGGTGAGCGACGTCGCTCATGAGCTGCGCACCCCCCTGGCCAACATCCGGGGCTATCTCGAAGCAGTGCAAGATGGCGTGCTCCAACCGGACAGCCAGGTTATTGCCTCCCTATACGAAGAGGCTATGCACCTCAATCGCCTGGTAGACGATTTGCAGGAGCTATCCCTGGCCGAGGCGGGCAAGCTTCGCCTGCAGCGCCAACCCGTGGCCCTGGCCGACGTGGTGCACAAAGCCATTGCTGCCATCCGGGCCCGAGCCCAGGCCGAGGGGGTCGAGTTGCAAATTGATGTGCCGGAGGACCTGCCCCTGGCAGATATTGACCCCCAGCGCATCGGGCAGGTATTGCGCAACCTACTGGACAACGCTCTGCGGCACACCCCCTCGGGTGGGGAGATCACCATCGCCGCCCATGCCGACGATCAGCGGGTCACGGTCAGCGTACGGGATACGGGCAGCGGCATCGCCCCGGAAGACCTGCCCTACATCTTCGAGCGCTTCTACCGCGCCGACAAGTCGCGCTCGCGGGCCACCGGAGGCGCGGGACTGGGGCTGGCCATCGCCAGGCAACTGGTCGAAGCTCACGGGGGGCGGATTGACGTACAAAGCGAAGTGGGCCACGGCACCCAGTTCACCTTCACCCTGCCGGTAGCCGCAGCCCCAAGCGGTGGGTAGGGTTCTTTCTCTTCCAGCGAGAGAGCCGGCCGTAGGACAGGCTTTCCAGCCTATCCACGCCACCTGCCCCTCGCGATGGCGAATACAACTGGCACCGCCTGTTCACAGCGGTGCCAGATCTTATTACATCGCTTCTTTATTCTCTCTTCATCAAATCTTCACGACTTCGTGATACGATTTAGAAGCAAACAAAACATCTCTGAGGTGACAACCTTATCATGAAAAAAGCCAAACTGAATTACCTGGTAGACCTAAGCATCGGCATCTCGTTCCTGCTAAGCGCGGTCAGCGGCCTGGTTTTCCTCCTGCCGGTGAACGTGGCTACAAGCTTCAACGAGATTTTGAATATCAGCTACTCCTTTTGGGATCAACTACACACCTGGAGCAGCCTGCTCATGATCGCCGGCGTGCTGGCCCACCTGGTGCTGCACTGGAAGTGGATCGTGACCATGACCAAGAAAACCTTCTTTCCCGCCAGAAACGCCAGGCGCAGTACCGCGTCCCCCGCAGGCACCGGGATAACACGCCGTCAGTTCCTGTTCCTCGGTTCCGCAGCGACCCTCACCGGCGCGCTGCTGGTCAGCTACTGGACTCTGACCAAAGGCAATGTTATCAGTGCGGAACAGGGAAGCAGTGATGTGGGGAACAACGTCCTGCCGCTGACCGAGCCAGAAAGCGCTGTGCCGCCCCAGCCCGAGGAAGAACAAGCCATACAGACGCAGGGCAGCGTGGCCTGCCCGCGAGGTCTGGTCAACGACCCTTACCCCGGACAGTGCAGGCACTACACTGATAGAAACGGCGACGGTATCTGCGACTATTCCGTGCCCGGTTCCGGCGACAACAGCACCCAGAACTAGCGCTGGCGGCGGGCGTGACAACCTCGCCCTTGCTACTGGTCAGGGCGCTTGATGAAGTTTAAGAAATTATTCGGGTAACAGAAGCCCGGCCGCCCCGAGCTAAAGCCTTCGGCCCGAGCTCAGGCCGAGGGCTCAGGGCTGAACCGCTCAAGCCCGCTTGGAAGGGGTGCATTCCTCTTGCGGGGCAGGTTTTTCACCGTAGCGGCCGACCGCTGCTGCGCCCTGAGTAGAATCGAAGGGTGTCGGCCTACGGCGGGCAGGGGCCTGTCCTGAGCCCCGACGAAGGACCGCCCGCCGCTACGTCAGGGCAAACCTCTGTAGGCGCAGCATGCTGCGCTCCTACAGGGTGCGAACTCGCCCCAGAAGTGAAATACGCCCCTTGGAAGCGGGCTATTGAGCCTTCCAGACCACTTTCAGGGCGCTTGCAGCGCCCTTCTGCCGCTCAGCCTGGGGCTTCGAGCCCCAGGCGAGGCAGCCGCGCTGACGGCGGCATTACGCCGAGATCAAATGCGATTGTGACAAAGGAAGGATAGTCATGAGTGGAAAATCCAGAAAATGGCAAAATTTGATTCTCGTCTCTCTTGTAGTGCTGTTTGTTGGACTAGGATGTAGCCTGAGCAACATGCTGCCTCTCAATCTCCTTCCATCGCCGGAGATCGCGTCGCCCACGGCCACGACAGCCGCGCCGTTGGTGACTCCCCTCCCCTCCAGCGAGGATTTGGAGACCGCTAACGCCCTGGAAAGCCAGATTATCGCCGTGTACGAGGCGGTCAGTCCGGCGGTGGTCAACATCACCAGCCGCAGCTACACCTACGACATGTTCATGAGAGCAGTCCCCCAGGAAG
>JACIWR010000327.1 GCA_014360845.1 Anaerolineae bacterium | reverse complement strand
ATCTGGCGCGGCTGTATGGCCACAAGGGCCTCACCCATTCGCTCGGCTTGGGGTGTATCCATGGCTTCGCCTCCTTTCTATAGGCTTGAGGCCAAGTATACACCCAATAGCTCGATTGTTAAAGTGCAACCCGCTCAAACATCCGTTCTATGTCGAAAGCAGGCTTAGGGTGTAAAGTAAACCCCTCCTGACAGACTGACTGCAAGGCCGGCAGCATCCCAAAATGCTCCACCAACGGGTAACATGCCTGCTACATCAAAAGCAGCCCCAAGCCAATCGCGTGGCGCTTCTAGTGGTCCTGGCCTGCCGTTCTGGTTCCACTCGTTAGCGTCCTTGACTATACTGTAAAGATCAACGAATATCCCTGCCGGAATTGCGAATTCAGCTACGGTGGTGGCTTCGAAGAACGAGAGGCCAATCCCCGTCAGATCTAACGCAATGTCTGCTTGATCCACTCTGTTCCAATCAAACTTGGGGTGGTAGTACGTTTTCTCAGCATAGAATGGGCCAAAGTATAGCGGGGACTGAGCATCGTGATACGGCCTGGCAACACCAAAAGCATTGCCCAGCCAGGCCGCTTTATTTGCTGGTATCCGGGCATCCTCTGATTGAATGTAGAGTTGCCCTTCCCAGTCCTCAAGACTACCTCGGAATACCAGGGACTCCAGGGGCGGCCAAAGGCCGCTGTAGTTCTCGAAAAACTGTATCTCATCCCCTAACTCGGCTGCTCGGAGCGTCTCAAGCCAGCCCCATCTCCCCTCCAGCTCTCCTCCTGCTTCAAAGAAGGTCAACACGTCCTTCCAGGTTTCCACGCCAAAGTAGGCTTTGATCTGGTCTTCTGTCAGATACCCACTCGGATCCGTGTACCGCAGCGGGTTGTTGCGCACGTAGGCGTACCTGTTAAGGTCCTGGGGGTTGCCGGGGTTGGGCACCACCGTATCCGCGCTGACGAAGCGCCCCAGCACAGGATCGTAGAAGCGGGCGCGGTAGTCCAGCAGGCCCAGGCCGGCTTCCACGCGCTGCCCGGTGAAGGTGTAGTCAGTTGGTAAGGTGCCCTCGCTCCAGCGCACCTCGCCATAGGGCAGGTCACGACCCTATGCCAGCTATGGCAAGCACCCCGCCTCCTGAAGTGCTTCTCGGATTCGCACCCGTTTCTCCGCCTCGCTCAACCGTCGCCATTCTTGGTGGGTGACATGGGCCAGCTCGATGACCTCAAATTGGAAAGGATCGTCGGGACGATAGTGCACGTTCGGCGAGCCACAGATAGGACACCATATCTTGCCTGTGAAATCGTATAAGTGCCCCGAAGGCGCAGGGTCGCAGGCTACTCCAAGTATACGTTGAAAACACTCGGCAGCCCATGACTCTCGTCCCACTCGACGTAGGAGTTCGTCAACCAGCTCTCCCACTTCGTCGAAGACAGGATCTTCCCATGAGTTAAACTCAGCCAACTCGTGATGAGGAGTAGTGCCTAACAACCGCCCATAGGTGTCACCAGCAAGAACATAGGTGATCGCCTGATGTCCATGATCTTCGCATGTTACGTTCCAACGGATAACCTTTGTCGGTCTGGATGGCATGCAATCACCCTCCTTAATTCAAGGCGCCGGGCTAACCATTTGCGGGATCAGCCATTCATCGAAGTTGAACGGGTTGAGCGAGTTGTCCAACAACGCATAATTATAGCCCGGCCCGCGATAGCTCCAAAACTTGATCACATTGTAGCCTTGTGCCCGGGCCCTTTGAGCCAGCGCCCGATGAGCTTCGGTAGCATTCACGTCTTCAACGTAACCCCAGGCTTTGGCTACAGTTGGATCGGTTAGATCCAGGACCTTTGCCTTGCTCAAGTCAAGCTGGAAGCGAATCACATGGCTCGCCTTGCCTCCGTGAGCCGCTATCTCTGCTACAGCCGTCTCACCTTCTTGAGCCACATAGAGCGCTCGTCCGAACCGCGCGGTAGGATCAAAGAGTTCTGGCAAAATCTTATCCAGTACACTTTGGGTGACCTCAGCACTACGACGGGCGTGCCGCACATCCTCGAATTTGGAGACCGCCTTTACCACTCCCGACGGCACAGCCACCAATCCGATGGCCAACGCATTGGACACTCTGTTTTCCGGCCATTCATCTATGAGCGCATACACATCCCCAGGCGTATCCCCACCCCACTTGATAGCAGTCTCAATCCCATGCCAGTACATAGCCCCAGGATCGCAGGGTGGAGCCCCCTCACCCACCGGCATCTCCATTGAAGCCCAAACTACTACCGCAAGAGCTACGATTCCCACGGCAAGCCAGGGAAAATGTCCATCGGCATCGATGTAGGTAAGGGGAGCATTCCGTGCATATGTGTATCTGTTCAAGTCCTGGGGATTGCCGGGGTTGGGCACCAGCGTATCCGCGTTGATGAATCTGCCCAAACGCGGCGAGTAGAACCGCGCGTGGTAGTCCATCAGGCCAAGGCCCGCCTCCGCCCGCTGCCCGGTAAAGCCGAAGTCGGTGGGCAGGGAGGCCAGGTCGCCGATGCGGCTCTCGCCATAGGGGTAGTAGCGCTGCCCGGCCAGCAGAACACCGCTCTCGTCGCTGACCACGCTCACGCTGCCGAGGTGGTCGGCGTGGATGTAGTATACCACATCCCCCTGGCGCATGGCAATTCTTCGCCCGCCGAAGTGGTAGTACTTGGTCACCTGCACGACGACGGTGCTGGCCTCGGCCCAGGGGCCGGTGTTGTTCACGTTGTCCGTGGCGCGGACGCGGCTTGTCCTGAGCGGAGCCGGAGGCGGAGTCGAAGGGAAGGCGTAGGTGTGGGCCGGTTGGCCGGTGTACTGGAAGCTGGTGGATTGGGTGTCGGTCAGCAGGCGGGTCCACGACACGCCGCCGTCCTCGCTGACCTCCAGGTCGTACGTGGCTGCGCCGGAGCCGGCCCCATCTTCACCGCTCCACTCCACTCCACGGTGATGGTGGGCGAGCCGCTGCGCAGGGGGACGGTGATGGTCGCCGTGGGCGAGACTTCGGCGTGAGCTCAGTCGAACGCTGGCATCCCGCACGACGGTGAAGTCGCCGCGATGCCTGGGCCGGAAAGCGGACGGTGGAAAGATGACCCCCTACCGTGGTACTCACCACCAGTGGATGCTGCTGAAAATAACAATCCCTCAGTTGCTCAACCAGTCAGTAAGTGATGGAGGGCTATGCAAATGATCAGGATGCCTATCAGCCAGGCCTGAAAGAGGACAACTGCCTTGAGTCCCTCTCTTTCATAAAGACGAGGATTCACTCGAACGCCCGCCTCAACCATTCTCTTAGAAAAGAGAATAACGAGTACCCCGAAAACTATCAGTGCTATATCAGTAACAAACGTTGTCACCGCAACCTCCAAGCATAACCGATAGTTGTGGAGGCGCCTATGCCGGTGGCGCCGTACTGCACAGCAATTGGGCCACTCTCTGATATAGATAAGCCGCCACCGGCGAGAGCCCCTCCTTCCACCGCTAGCCCCAATCCTTCTAAAATCCTGGATAACTGGCTTTCATCAGGCACGTAGTCTTGGTTCAGATGACCTGCCGTGAGACTCAAATCTGGTCCACTGATTCCTATTCCGACATTGAGTCCTACATAAAGATGACCATATCTGTCATACACCAGAGATACATTTCCACCTACAATAGCATAGAATCCCACATCCAGTTCATAGAAGTCGACATCGTGCAAACTACTGTGATCACCAAATTCTCGCAGCATGGCATATCGTCTGAGTGATTCCGTCGTTCCCAACCGGGTGCCATCAGGTTTCTCTAAGATAGGCCTGTTAACGGAAATGTACTTGTCCGCATTTTCCAAACTCCTCAAGCCGCCATAGAACACCTGATACTGCTCATCCGATGTCGTCGTGAACAGCAACCTCTCTTGAACCACACTGAACTGACCTCGATATTCTATAGAATTGCCTATTGTGAACTCATTATGCACTGATCCCCAACCCTCCAGCCAATCGCCTTCATCAGCCGCTCGCAATGCCCAATACCAAGCAGCGCAACCATATTCGCCATCGCGGCATCCCCCGAGTTGGTTAGGACCGTAGAATACCCCGTATTTGAGCAGCTCCTCGTCGCCAAAGTGGCCGCTAGGATCTACGTAGACGAGAGGGCGGTTGTAGACATAGGAGTACCGATTCAGCGCCTGCGGATTCCCCGGCTCGGGCACAATGGTATCCGCGCTGATGAAGCGGCCTAGCATGGGGGCGTAGAAGCGGGCGCGGTAGTCCAGCAGGCCAAGGCCTGCTTCCACGCGCTGACCGGTGAAGCCGAAGTCGGTGGGGAGAGTGCCAGTGGCGTGGCGGCTCTCGCCATAGGGGTAGTAGCGCTGCACGGCCAGCAGAACACCGCTCTCGTCGCTGACCACGCTCACGCTGCCGAGGTGGTCGGCGTGGATGTAGTATACCACATCCCCCTGGCGCATGGCAGTTCTTTGCCCGCCGAAGTGGTAGTACTTGGTCACCTGCACGATGACGGTGCTGGCCTCGGCCCAGGGGCCGGTGTTGTTTACATTATCGGTGGCGCGGACGCGGAAGGTGTAGCGGTGCCCCAGTTCGCCGGAGTACGCCGCCTCGGTGGCCGTGGTGGCGGTGAGCCAGGCGGTCCAAGTGCCAACATCAATTCAGGCGGGGACGGTAAGCAAAAAACCGAGCAAGGACGCCCGGCCTACGCACAATCATTGCTCCTCACCCACCGAGAACTCCACGAGCCCCATTACCGTCTTTGCTCTGATCACGCTTACCCCGTAATCACCGGGTTCGAAGCCTTCGTCGCTCTCAATGCAGCTCAGAAACGGCCCATCGCTGAACTCTTGCCAGTTCCTCAGTACAGTGCTTCTTTCTCGATCCCACGAGACCAGCATCAGGGTATCCTGGTTTGTTTCAAGCTGCCCGCAAATGCATATTCGTGTCTCGTTGGGAGATATGGGATCAGAAAGAACGATGG
>JACIWR010000326.1 GCA_014360845.1 Anaerolineae bacterium | reverse complement strand
TCGCACCCCGTAGGAGCGCAGCAAGCTGCGCCTACAGAGGTTTGCCCTGACGTAGCGGCGGGCGGTCCTTCGGCGGGGCTCAGGACAAGCCCTTCGGCGGGGCTCAGGACAGGCCCTGCCCGCCGTGGGCCGACACCCTTCGTCTCCGCTCAGGGCGCAGCCCTTCGATTCCACTCAGGGCGCAGCCCTTCGATTTCGCTCAGGACGCAGCCCTTCGTCTCCGCTCAGGGCGCAGCCCTTCGATTTCACTCAGGGCGCAGCAGCGGTCGGCCGCTACGGTGAAAAACCTGCCGCGAAAGAGGAATGCACCCCTTCCAAGCGGGCTTGAGCTGCTCAGCCCTGAGCCCTCGGCCTGAGCCGCGCCGAAGGCTTTAGCTCGGGGCGGGTAAGGGCCGGGCAGCTTCTGTTACCCGAATAATTTCTTAAACTTCATCAAACCCGCTGACCATGGCGGCTATGGAAAGCCGCTCCATCAGATTATTATACCGTAATTATCGGATTGAATCAACTGACGAGGCTGTGCTGTGACAGATTCTGATCCATATCATCGTGAGACGTACCCGCTGTTGGTGGTTATTTCCGGTCCCTCTGGGGTGGGCAAGGATGCGGTGCGCAAACGGATGCAGGAGCGGGGCTGTCCTTTTCACTTTGTGGTGACGGCCACCGACCGCCCGCAACGGCCCGGTGAAGTGCATGGCAAAGATTACTATTTCGTTTCCACCGCCGAGTTTGAAAGGATGCTGGCCAACGATGAGTTGCTGGAGCACGCCATGGTCTACGGTCAGCACAAGGGTGTGCCCAAAGCTCATGTACGGCAGGCCCTGGCCAGTGGACAGGATGTGCTCATGCGTGTGGATGTGCAAGGGGCCGCCACTATCCGCCGCCTGGTGCCGGATGCGGTGCTGATTTTTCTGATGCCCTCCTCGGAGGAGGAACTGATCCGCCGTCTGCAGGAGAGGAGGACGGAGGACCCCCAGGCTTTGCAGATGCGCATTGCTCGCGCTCGCGAAGAGTTGAAGTGTTTGCCGGACTTCGATTACGTGGTCATCAATCGGGATAATAAGCTGGACGAGACCGTGGATCAGATTATGGCCATTATCACCGCCGAGAAGTGTCGCGTACGCCCTAGAAAGATCGAGTTGTGAACCAATCTCCCGCTGTGACTGCTCCCTCACCATCGGTTTCCCCGCGTCAGGTTTATCTGCCTCTGCCCATGCACCAGCCGCGCCTTACCTGGGTGTTGCTCGCCGTCAATGTCCTGGTCTGGCTGGCGATGACCGCCTGGGGTGGGTCTGAGCGCCTGGAGGTGCTCATCGCTTTCGGGGCCAAATTCAATCCCCTGATCGTGGAGGGGCAGGTGTGGCGCTTGTTGACCTCGATTTTCCTGCACATTGGACTGATGCACCTGCTCTTCAACTCCTACGCTCTCTTTCGCCTGGGGACGGATGTGGAGCGCGTGTTTGGGGCGGGACGTTTTCTGATCCTCTATCTTCTCTCTGGAGTGAGCGGCAGTCTGCTCAGCTTCGCTTTTAATCCTCAACTTTCGGCGGGGGCGTCGGGAGCCATTTTCGGGCTGATCGGGGCGCTGGGGGCGCATCTGTTTCGCCATCGCGAGGCTTTTGGGCGACTGGGGCAGCGGCGGTTGTGGGACGTCATCGGAGTGGCGCTTTACAACCTGGTGTTCGGTTTCATCACGCCGGGCATTGACAATTTAGGACACCTGGGCGGTTTGTTGAGCGGGGTGGTGTTGGGTTGGCTGCTGGGACCTCGTTACACCGTGGTTTTGACGGCGGAAGGTCAGCCTCTCGTGGTGGATCGCAGCGACTGGCGGCGGTACTGGCCTGGACTGGCGGTTGCGGTGCTGGTCCTGCTGGTCGGCACGGGACTGGCCATGTGGGTGCAGGCCGATACGGCGACAGTGCACCTCTGGCGGGGCCAGACGGCGCTGGATGCGGGGGAGTACGCGCGGGCCGTGGCCGAGCTGGAACGCACTGTGGCCAGAAACCCCCGCTCGGCGGATGGTTATTTTTACCTGGGCGTGGCCTATAGTCAACTGGAGCAGTTTGCCCAGGCGGCGCAGGCATACGAGCAGGCGGCGCTCCTGGCTCCCGGCGCGCTGGAGGTGCATTGGAATCTGGCTCTGACCTACGCCGAACTGGGCCGTTATGAGGATGCGATTGCCCAGATGGAAAGGTTTATCGCTTTGGGGCCGGAGCAGGCGTACTTGTCGCGGGCCTGGGCCTACATCAACCTTTGGCAGAGGGAGTTGCAGCCGTGAGCGCTCTGGAGTGGCTGTTGGCCGCCTTAGCCGCTGGCGGGCTGCTACTGGCCGTGATTCTGCTGATGTGGGCGACGGTCCAGCGTCATCGGGCAGGATTGCCGGCGGGAAGGGTGGTGTACACCGACACAGGGGCCTGGAATCGCTGCGAACGGCCCTTGTTTTCGCGCCGCTATCTGCTCACCGGCAAGCCGGATTATCTGGTGCAGGAGCGGGGTCAGGTCATCCCCGTCGAGGTCAAGTCTACCGCTCCACCACCGCAGCCGTACCGCTCGCACGTGCTGCAATTGGCCGCCTACTGTCTTCTGGTCGAGGAGGAATTCGGTCGGCCTCCGCATCACGGCTTGATTCACTACCAGGGGCGGACTTTCGCCGTGGATTACACCCCGGAGCTGCGCGCGGAGTTGATTGGGGTGCTGGAGGAGATGCGGGATGGCCTGTCGGCGGCTGATGTGCCCCGCGATCACGAGAGCGTGAATCGGTGTCGGGCCTGTGGCTATCGAGAGGATTGCGACCAGAGGTTGGGGTAGTGTTAGACAACTCCCCCGAAATAAGCTATAATAGCGAACCACCGTTCGGCTCAATGAAATCTTTGCCTTAGGAGGTATGCTGTGGCTCAATTTACCGCGCCTCGTGGCACCCAGGACATTCTGCCCGAGGATCAACCGTATTGGCGCTACGTCGAGGAGCGTTTGCACGCCATCGCCCATTTGTACGGCTATGAGCGCATCAGCCCGCCCCTTTTCGAGGATACGGCCATTTTCGAGCGCGGGGTGGGGGAGGGTACGGACATCGTGGAGAAGGAGATGTACACCTTCCTCGACCGCGGGGGGCAGTCCCTCACCTTGCGTCCGGAGTTCACCGCCAGCGTGGTGCGGGCTTACATCGAGCACGGGATGCACGTCTGGCCCCAACCGGTCAAGCTGTATTCCATCGGCCCGGCCTTCCGCTATGAGCGCCCTCAGGCGGGCCGCTACCGCCAGCACCACCAGTTCAACGTGGAGGCTATTGGCGAGCAAGACCCGGCCGTTGACCTGGAGGTCATGTCCCTGGCCTGGCAACTCTACGATGAACTGGGCTTCCGCGACCTGGCTTTTCAGATAAACTCCACGGGCTGTCCGCGATGCCGGCCCGGCTATGTGCAGGCGCTCAAAGACTACTACGCTGACAAGCTCCCCTTGGTGTGCGAGGATTGCCGTCGCCGCTACGAGAAAAACACGTTGCGCATGTTGGATTGCAAGGTTGATACCTGCCAGCCTTTCATTGATGGGGCACCGCATTTCCTGGATTATCTCTGTGAGGAGTGTGCCACGCACTTCGCCACCCTGCGCGGTTATTTGGACTCGCTGGATCGGCCCTACACGCTCAATCATCGCCTGGTGCGCGGCCTGGATTACTACACCAAGACGGTGTTTGAGGTGTGGGCGGCGGGCATTGGAGCCCAGGCGGCGGTGTGTGGCGGCGGACGATACGACGGTCTGGCCGAGGCGCTGGGCGGCCCCCCGACACCGGGCGTCGGGTTCGCCTCTGGCATTGAGCGCATCATTCTGACCATGAAGGCGCAGGGGGTGGAAGTGCCGCCGCGACCAAAGCCGCTGGCCCTGATCGCCACCATGGGCGGGGAGGCCAAACAAGCCGGGGTCCAACTGGTGACCAGGCTGCGGGCGGCGCGTATCCCGGTGGTCTTGGCCTTTGGCGACCGTAGCCTGCGCTCCCAGATGCGGGAGGCTGGTCGTTTGGGGGTGGCTTACGTGTTGATTTTGGGTACGGATGAGGTGCGTGCTCAACAGGTCACCGTGCGGGATATGGCGGCTGCCACGCAGGAATCTGTGACTTGGGATGAAATCGTGGCCTGGTTGAAAGCGAAGATGGCTAAGGACGCGCAGACGTGAAATGTTTTGCCTTATTACACCATCCTAAGATTCCCCAATCCAAACTATTGGCCGATGAGATAGCCGAGTGGCTGCGAGAGCGGGAGCGCATGGTCTGGCTGGGCTCGGCTTTGGACGAGCAGGCGATAGCCGAGAGGGTTACCGATTTCGATCTGGTCGTGCCCATGGGCGGCGATGGCACCACTTTGCGCACGGCGCGGATGACGGCGCAACACGGCGTACCCATTCTGGGCATTAACCTGGGACGCTTGGGTTTCCTGGCCGAGTTGACGCCCGCCAACTGGCGCGAGAAGTTTCCCAGCCTCTTGGCCGGCCAGTACTGGATTGAAGAGCGGATGATGTTGCACGCCGAATTTTGGCGTGATGGAGAGCTCCAGCAGAGTTTTGAAGCGCTGAACGATGTGGTGATCAGTCGTGGCGAACTGGCCCGCATTGTGCGCCTGCCGACCTACATTGACGGTGGGTATCTGACCACCTACGTGGCCGACGGGCTGATCGTGGCCACGGCCACGGGTTCCACTGCCTATGCCCTGGCGGTGGGAGGCCCCATACTGCCGCCAGAACTCAAAAACATCTTGCTGGTCCCCATAGCTCCCCACCTGAGTTTGGACCGGGCCATCGTTCTTTCTCAGGGGGTGAAAGTGGAAGTTGAGGTCTCAACGGGTCACCGGGCCATCCTCACCGTTGATGGACAATTCCACGTGGAGTTGCAGAACGGGGACCGGGTCCTGGTGCAGGCCAGCCAATACGTCAGTCGCTTCGTGCGTTTTCAGGAGAGGATGTATCTCTATCAGACTTTGATGGAGCGATTGACGAGGCACGATCGAGGCGTGTAGCGCGGGCTGGAAGCCCG
>JACIWR010000325.1 GCA_014360845.1 Anaerolineae bacterium | reverse complement strand
CGGACAGAGCCGTCCGCCGCTACGGGGGGTGAGGCGAACAACCGCTGGCAATATATTAGCACGTTTCACAGCCGCTGTCAAGATTCGTTTACACCCATCATCACGGCTTCAGCACCAGTAACCCCTCGCGGTTCTGCTCGATCTGCGCGCGGTCGAAGAGCATGGGGTGGTGCTCCACTTTGCGCCAGGGCTCGATCATGTCCGAGAAATGCTTGTGGAAGGGCTGCCCCGACTGGCCGGTGGTGTGCATCGAGCGGCAATTGTTCCAGTCGCTCAGGTCTATAATCTGGCGGTAGGAGGGGCCGTGGGCCACGGCAAAGGGGTCCTCGTACTCGTAGGAGCCCGGATTCACGGTGAAGTTGTCGCCGCCCACGCGCACGCCGCTGATGTTGAAAATCTTATCCAGGGGTTTCACCGCGCCCAGCGGGTGGTCGAAGTGGGCGGTGTGCATCTTGTACCAGGGCCAGAGGGTGTGCAGGTCACCGTAGTGACGGCCCAGGTACTCCAGCGCGTCGGCGAAGGCGAGGCGATAAATGTCGTCGCGGGTCTCGCGGGCGCTGGTGCTCACGTCATCCCACCAGTGATTCTCCGGTTCCTCGACCAGACGCTCCAACACCAGGCGATGGTAATCGTCCATCTCCAGGTAACTCGGATACAGCTCTCCCAGTTCATCCTGGAATGTGTGCTCCACCAGCTTCCAGTAGAAGACCTCGAACACCGAGGCGGCTGAACTGTCGGGAGCCAGGTCGTAATCCCAGGGCTCCAGCAGGTCGCGTACCACCCGCTCCTGGAGCCAGCCCTCCGGTTCCAGGGCCAGCAGATAGGGCAATAGCTTCTCGGCGGAAATGGAGTACACGTCGGCCTGGATGTCCCGCATGTCGTCCACGGTGAGGCTACCCGGATTGGCCGCGCTGAGCAGGTCCACGATGCGTTGCGCCCGATACGGCGCGGCCCAGCCATAAGAGATGAGGTAGGGATAGTCATCGGGGACAACTTTGTTGTTGGCGGTGACCACGAAGTGGGTAGGCGGGTTAAAGACCGAGGGCAGTTCGTCGAAGGGGATGTAGCCGGTCCACTCGTACTCGCCCGTCCAGCCGGGCACGGGGGTCAGTCCCTGGCCCTGGGCGCGGATAGGGATGTTACCCGGCATCTGATAGCCGATATTGCCCTCCACGTCGGCGTAGACGAAGTTCTGCGAGGGAGCATCCCAGTAGCGCAGGGCGTCGCGGAACTCCTGCCAGTTGTCCGCCTGGTTGATGAGGAACACCGAGCGGAAGAGTTGTTGCCCCTCCAGCGCCGTCCAGCGGAAGGCGGTGGGCTGCTCCAGGCCCTCGATGACGTCGTTCATGAGCGGTCCGTGGCGGGTGATACGCACCTCCAGGATGACGGGTTCCTCCTGCCCTGCCACGCGAATCTCCTCGGTGATGACCTCCACATCCTCCCACTGGCCCATGTACTCGACCTGGTAGGGGTTATCGGGGTTGATTTTCTCCAGGTAGAGGTCCTGCACATCCGGGCCGACGTTGGTCACCCCCCAGGCGATGCGTTCGTTGTGGCCGATAATCACTGCCGGCACGCCGGGGAAAGAAGCGCCCACCACGTTATAGTCGGGAGCGTGTAGACCGATCTCGTACCAGATGGAGGGCATCTGCAGGCCCAGGTGCGGGTCGTTGGCCAGGAGCGGCTGCCCGCTGGTGGTCATCGTCCCGTCCACCACCCAGTTGTTGCTGCCCAGATGCCCGCTGTCGTTGCCCAACAGGCGAGCCAGGTGCTCATCGGGAAAGAGGTCAGGGTCTCCGAGCTCGCTGTAACTCTTCGCCTCCGGCGGAATGATGAAGGGGCCAGCTTCTGGGTAGGCGGGCATCAGTTCGCGGGTAGCCTCTTCCCCCAACTCGCGCACGAATTGGGCCCACTTCAACTCGTCGCGCCAGTTCCCGCCCAGGTCCCAGCACATCACCTTGCCCCAGGCCAGGGTGTCCAAGGGCGTCCACGGCGCGGGGACGTAGCCCGGCACCTGGGTAGCTCCCAGGATGACAAACTCCAGCGGCAGGCGGTCTTTGTGGCTCTCGATGAAGGCGTTTACCCCATCGGCGTAAGCCTGGAGCGCATCCCGGGTCCCCTGGTCAAGCACCGCCCAATCCTTCTCGGCAGCGCGACGCAGGCCGATGGTTCTCAGGAACTTATCGTCCTCCAGCGTGGCCTCGCCCAGCACCTCGGAGAGAGTGCCGCTGCCAATGCGGCGGTTGAACTCCATCTGCCACAGGCGATCCTGGGCGTGGACGTATCCCTGGGCGAAGAAGAGGTCGTGCAGATTGTCGGCGTAGATGTGAGGTACGCCCCAGCGGTCGCGGTAGACGCGCACTTCCGATTGCAAGCCCGGCACGCGGACGGTGCCATTGGTGACGGGAAAGCTGCGACGGATAAAGAAGTATCCCCCGCCGCCCAACACCAGAACAATGACCAGCAAAAAGATTCCCAAAGCTGCGAGGATTTTCTTCAGCATTGCCCCCTCCTTCTGTGTTGCCACGCCAATGCGTGAGAAAAACTGAAGCACCGGTGATTGTTCGAATTCAACGATAGCACAAATCGAGGGGAAAGTCAAGCAATTCGTCCAGAAGGGCATCCTCCAAGGCCCCGGCGAGGCCGGGGGATCAATGACAGCAGGTCGGGCCCGTGGCCCGACGCGGATGCGGCGAGGCATGGTCCCGCTACTCGCGAATCGCGCGGAGTTGTACTCCGCGCGATCTGCCAGAGGCGAACCCTGGCGGTTGCCCAGGCTCCCCGAAGCAACAAAAAAACCCGTTTTCATTACGAAAACGGGTTTTGTACTCTATCGGTTAGCGGTTTAGTACGGCGGTGGCGTCGCCGGCGCCGCTTTTTCCTTCTCAGGGATGTCAGTGATCAGGGCCTCGGTGGTGAGCAGCATGGCGGCGATGCTGGCCGCGTTCTCCACGGCGCTGCGGGTCACCTTGGCCGGGTCAATGATCCCCGCCTCGAGCATATCGCGGTACTCATTGGCCAGCACGTCGTAGCCGATGTTCTTGTTCTTCTTCTCTTCTTGCAGTCGGCGCACGTTCTCTACCACCACAGCCCCGTCCATGCCCGCGTTCTCCACGATGCCCCGCATGGGCTGCTCCAGGGCGCGGCGCAGGATCTCCACACCGGTTTGCTCATCGGGCAACTCCATTTTGACCTTGTCCAGAGCGGGGACGGCGTTAATCAGCGCCACGCCACCACCGGGCACAATGCCTTCCTCGACAGCGGCGCGGGTAGCGGAGAGGGCGTCCTCGACGCGGTGCTTCTTCTCCTTCAGCTCGACCTCGGTGGCCGCGCCCACGCGGATGATGGCCACACCACCGGCCAGCTTGGCCAGTCGCTCCTGAAGTTTCTCGCGGTCGTAGTCGGAGGTGCTGCGCTCAATCTCGGCCTTGATCTCGTTGATGCGGCCCTGAATGTCCTTCTCGTCGCCTTTACCCTCGATGATGGTAGTGTCGTCCTTGGTGGCGATGACTTTGCCCGCGCGGCCCAAATCAGCGATGGTCACCGTCTCCAGTTTGCGGCCCACCTCCTCGCTGATGACCTGACCACCGGTGAGGACGGCGATATCGCGCAGCATGGCCTTGCGGCGATCACCGAAGCCGGGGGCTTTCACGGCCAGGGCGTTGAACATGCCCCGCAGCTTGTTAAGCACCAGGGTGGCCAGGGCCTCGCCATCCACGTCCTCGGCGATGACGACAAAGTCACGCTTGCCAACCTGTACCAGCTTCTCCAGGATAGGCACGATGTCGGTGGCAGCGGAGATTTTCCTGTCGGTGATGAGGATGTAGGGCTCCTCCAGCACACACTCCATGCGCTCGGGATCGGTGATGAAGTAGGCGGAGATGTAGCCTCGGTCGAGCTGCATACCCTCCACGTATTCGGTCTCGAAGGCCAGCCCCTTGCTCTCCTCGACGGTGATGACACCGTCCTTGCCCACCTTGTCCATCACCTCGGCGATAAGCTCACCGATCTCCTTGTCGGCAGCGGAGATGGCGGCCACGTTGGCGATGTCCTCTTTGGTGGTCACCTCGGTGCTCATCTCTTTGATGGCCTCGACAATGGCCTCAGTCGCTTTCTCAATCCCGCGCTTGATGAGCATGGGGTTGGCCCCGGCGGCCACGTTCTTCATACCCTCGGTGATAATAGTGTGGGCCAACACCGTGGCGGTGGTGGTGCCGTCACCGGCCACGTCATTGGTCTTGGTAGCTGCTTCTTTGAGGAGCTGCGCTCCCATGTTCTCGTAGGGGTCTTCCAGCTCGATTTCTTTGGCCACAGTCACACCGTCGTGGGTGATGGTCGGGGCACCCCATTTCTTATCCAGGGCCACGTTGCGCCCCTTGGGCCCCAGAGTGGTGCCCACGGCGGTAGCCATGATGTCAATACCACGTTTCAACGAACGTCGAGCTTCCTCCGAGAAAATCAACTGCTTTGCCATCTATTCCCTCCTTGAAAGTAAGAATTCATCATATCCAGGTTGATAATGTGCCAGTGCAGCTAGGGACCGATTGGTTAGTCCTACTTTTCCACAATGGCCAGGATGTCACTCTCTTTGAGAATCAGCACCTTTTTGTCGCCGCCCAGTTTAACCTCGGTGCCGGCGTACTTGGCGTAGAGCACGCGGTCGCCTTCTTTCAGCTCCATCGGAATACGCTTGCCCGCTTCATCGCGACGGCCGGGGCCTACGGCAATGACGATGCCCTCCTGGGGCTTCTCCTTGGCCGTCTCGGGCAGGATGATACCACTGGCGGTCTTCTCTTCCTGCTCCACGGGCTCCACGACCACACGATCACCTAGCGGTTTGAGTTTAATTGACATCTTTCTACCTCCTTGTATAATGTGTTTTTAGCTCTGAAATTTGGAAGGTGCCGGTAGGGAGTCGTTAGCACTCTCGATGTTAGAGTGCTAAAGCGAGCAAGATTTTACCACAACTTTTTGAATTAGTCAAGTCTGATTGCTGTGCTGGAGAATCGTACATAACTCTT
>JACIWR010000324.1 GCA_014360845.1 Anaerolineae bacterium | reverse complement strand
GGAGGGTCACCGCCCGGCCAGACCTTGTCCAAAGTGATGAACATATCGGCATATTTAGCCTCGCGTCCTCTCTTCAGGAAATCCTGAAAGTATGAAGACTGCCGTGAGATGTGATTGACCATCAGGTCGAGCATGACGTCAAAACCTTCGCCGATGCGCCTGATATCCTCCCACGTGCCAAACGAGGGTTCAATTTCCAGATAGGTAAGAGGGGCGAAGCCCCTGTCTCCTGAGGAGGGGAAAGGAGGCAAGATATGCACTCCCCCCCTGAAGATGTCTGAAAAGTATCTCGACAGAATCTCGTGGAGCGCGGGCAGGTCGCCGCCCAGCGAGTCGGGGTACGTGATGAGTTGTACTTGGTTCTTGATTGGCATGTGTCCACATCCTGTGCTGTAATCCACCCAAAGCAGGTCCCATTTATGGCAAGCTTCGACTCTGTTGTTGGGTCGAGACGAGCCATTCCAACGCCCGGCAGATATACTGATCCCAAAAATCCCAGGTGTGTCCCCCAGGGCCTTCCTCATAAGTCAGGTCAACAGAGTGAGAGTATGCGAAGTCTCTGAATTTAACGTTCATCTCATAGAGTTCATCTTCCAAACCGCAAGCCATATAAAGCCTGGGAATGGATATGCTTTTCCGCTTCAGATTTTGGAGCTGAGCAAACAGGTCGCTGTAGCTGCCCTCGACGTAGCGATTGCGCATTCATGGGGGCAATCGTCCAATAAGTCCAAATTCAGGAACTTTCTCCGGCAGATTCGCGCCGGTTTGAGTGAACAGCACTTCAGCCGGTGATGGTGAAGTCTCGGCAGTGAGAATGGTTGATAGCTGCTCTTTAACAGATTCAGAAGAAGCCGGCCACAGTTGTTCCCAGGTCTGGAACAGGGGCATGGGGCACTGGTAGGCAAAGGGGCCATCCAGCCGGATTTGCACGCCGGCATAGGGACTGTCCGCGGCAAACTCCAGCATCTGTCCGCTGGCATTGGTCAGCACGACCGCCGGGGTATTGGCCGCGATGCGCACTTGTGTGCGCACCTGCTGCAAGACCTGAGCGAAGCGACCTTGCGCTTGGGCCGCCAGCCAGTCCGCAGCCCAACGCACAAAGTTGGGCCAGAAGACCAGCGCAAACTGTCCCAGGAGGCGGATTCCGGCCGGAGAACGCACGTGTAGTTTGGTGAAGCCGAACGTGCCTTTGCCTTGCTTGATCCCGGCTTCCACAGCCTGGCGCTGGTGGTAGGTGGGGAACAGGTCAGCGGTAGGTAATTCCTCAGCATCGCTGAAAGAGATCAAGGTGCTGTGCCGGAACTCTTCCCCGACGGACCAGCGCAGCAGCGTCAAGCGCACCGGGTAGGGGCAGTCGCCCAGTTTGTGACGGTCTGTGTCCAGGGCCTGAGTGCGGGCCCCGACTTGCGTCCACGACGCATTCTCCGGCACCTCCTTGAGCAGGGCCTGGGTCGTCTTGCCGTTGTGAGCAATCGTGTAGACATCATAGCCCATCTCAATCAGGTAGGCCACATTGGCGGCGTCACCAAAGCCTCCGTCCAGCAACCAACGGATGCGCACCGGGTTAGAGCAGGTGGCGTTGTCCACTTCCAGTTGCGCCAGCCAGTTGAGGAGTTCGTCTCTGGCAGTGATGAGGGCTTCCAAGCGCTGGCGGTGTTGTTCGAGAACGAGACGTGCCCGGCTTTCCTGTTCGAGCGCAGAGCGCAGTTGGCGTTCCAAACCGGCTTTACGCCTGCGAGCCTGTGCCAACTGCGAGTGGGGACGCACCCTTTGGCCCCCGTAGCGTGCTTCCAGTTCGCTCAGTCGTGGTCGGATGGTCTGCAACTGGTCACCCAAACGCACCTGGCGCTCGATTTGGTTACGGATGATCGCCTGTTGAGCCGCGATCCAACGCTGCTTCTGCGCGATCTGAGCCTCGATCATCTCAATGCGCAGGTGCACCAGTTCCGTCCGCCGGCACGGATGACAGCCCAGGCGGGTCTCTGTCGCCTCCACCATCTCGCGCAGGCACGTACCGGAAACAGTGTCACCTGAGTGGTGGAAAGTGACAACGTGTACCCGATGGCGCAGGCCTTGCAGCGTGACCAAGGCGGCCTGGTGGCCCTTGCACAGCTGGTTGGCCATATACCCGAACACCGCGTCTGGAGGATAGGTGGCGCTGTAGGCGCTGACCGGACGCCCGGTCAGGTCGCCACACAGGGTCAGGCATTCCTGGTGACACAATGCCTCGTGGGTCGCACTGCGGATGTAGGGCTGCATAATAGCTTCCAGCTCTGCCTGCACCCGCTTAACATCTGCTTCACTGAGCTCGTACAGATAACGGCTGACCGTCGTGTAGTGTCGGAACTCGACGTCCCAGGCATCCTGCACCGCTTGATCCTTCGTCAGCGGATGCGCCCCCAGGCTCAGGTCTGCGAGGTAATCACACCCCGACAGGGAAGCCAACCCAAATTCGAGGATCAAGTCGCCCCCTGAAAGGGCATCTTGGTGATGACGTGGCGGTACGACGGCTCGCAGGCGTTGGCTCAACCTCAGGTAACGCGCAAACCGCCCCCACGGAATCAGCATGCCATGCTGGGTGACCTGGCAAGTCATCAATGGCCGATTTTCGTTTGTTAAAGTCATCTCCCCCTTCCCCCTTTTCCAGTTCGATACAGAAATTATAAGGGGATCGGGAGTATTGCGAAAGTTGTCAATATCGGAGTGTCAGGACGATTCAGCGTCTGAGTGCGCAATCATTACGTCGAGTCTATTGAAGCCTCCAAAATATTCGTCCACGTCAAAAACCGGATGAACAGGATTCCTCATAACTGTCACGATATCCAGCACGCCCGAAAGGCTGATCCCCGCGGCGAATTTTTCGGGTTTGTTCAACACCAGTTTGAACGCCCCATATCCTCCCATGGAAAGCCCCGCTACGAAGTTATCTTCCCGTTTATCCGATAATGGAAAAACCGACCTGACGAATCGGGGAAGCTCTTCGCTGACAAACGTCCAATATGCGGGGCCATGCCACAGATCAGCATAAAAACTGTTACCGACGTTCGGCATAACCACCGCTAATCCATGGCGGTCCGCATATTCTTCCACTCTGCTGTACAAAGACCAACTGCTGGAATCTGCAAAGGCCCCGTGAAAAAGGTACAGGGTTTTGCATTTGCCTACAGACCCGTAAATATCGTCAAGCGTCTCGCCCGGCGATAGTGGATTGAAGACAGGGAAAGGCAGTGTAACCGTGACGGTAGTAGGGGTCAATAATGCTCTTGCTTGATTGAAAGGAACATTGAAAGCGTGACATCTTCACCTCTTGAAGCCCAGTAGTAGCAGAAGAATTAATTTAGGACGAATTCCTTAGCAATAGAAAAACGGCTCGCCAGCTTCCACGAACCATATCGGCATGCCAGGGAACAGGGTTCTCAACCAGTCCGGCAGGTATTTCATCCCTACCTCTTCGGTGCAGTTGTGGCCTAGAATGATCAAGGATTTGTTCATTCCAAGCTGGTAAGCATCGCGCACGTAGGCAGGCAGCGTCCATTCCAGGATCTCCCCGCAAACGATCGTATCGAGATTCGCCTCGCGCATAAGCTCCATGGGCATTTCTTCTCTGCCTAGACCCAGGCTGCCTCCGCCGACCAACACGCCAACCCGCTCAACGCTCCCATCAACAGCGCCCACAATTCGGGAGACCTGAGCTTGCAACTTGTCTTTCAGGAATTCGGCAAGAGCTCCAACCGTGGTTTTGGGGATCAGGAAACAGTGCTTCTCGACCGGATCACGATATTCTTCCCACCCCAGCTCCTTGATCAACCCGGCATAGATAAGGTCCGGATCGGTCATGTGCATGTGGTCATGGAATCTCCAGACATTTATCCGGTTGTCCTGGATTAACTTCAATTTCTGCAGGTAAACGGGATCGTCCTTTAGCCAATCGGTCTCGTCCCAGCCGGTGAAAAAAGTAGGCTCATGGGTGATGATGAGATTGGCGCCCTTCGAAATGGCTTCTTTAATCACATCAACAGTCGCCATAAAGGTAGTGACAATTCCGGTCACTTCACTCTGCCAATCCCCTGCGATCAGCAGATCACAGGTCCTCTCAAAATGGGGAGTTTTGCATTCCCTGGTAATGGTATTGACGATGTCTTGAACGATCATGGTTACTCTCCTTGTTAATATGGATTAGCCTTTTACTGCACCTATCACGATGCCGCGGATAAAGTACTTTTGCAAGAAGGGGAAAATGATCAGGATCGGCAAGATTCCGATGACAGCCAGGGCCATTCGAATGGATTCCCCTGGTAAGCTGATGACCATATTGCCGACGACGGAGGCTGCGGCTCCAGACCGCAAGAAGGCGATATTATTAAGAATTCTGATGAGCAACTGCTGTATGCCATATAGAGCGGGATCACTGATGTAATAGAGACCATTGATCCAGTCATTCCAGTAGGCCAAGCCGGTAAACATCCCTATTGTGGCGATCACCGGGGTGGACAAGGGAATCATTATCTTTGTAAAAATGGTCAATTCGTCGGCCCCGTCAATCTGCGCTGCTTCGATCAGGTCCTTCGGAATATTTCTTTCGAAATAATTCTTCACCAGGAGTACATGGAAACCGTTCATCAAGTACGTGGGGATGATCAATGCCCAGATGGTGTTCTTGAGCGAAAACACCCTGGTCCACATGATGTAAGAAGGGACAACGCCGCCGTTGAATAGCAGCGAAAAGAAAATCAGGAAAGTGAACAGATTTCTGAACTTGAAATCTTTGCGGGAAAGCGGGTATGCCAGCATGGTGGTGATGATCAAACTGGCAGCCGTGCCAAAGGTGGTCACAAATAGAGAAACACCATACGCCCGAAGGATGATCTTGCCCTGCGCCCACATGTAGATGTACGAATCCAGGCTGAGGGATTGAGGAAAAAAGGAGTATCCCTTGCTGACCAGCGACTCTGTGGACGAGATGGAGCAGATGACAATCAGGATGAACGGCGCGAACGTGAGCAGGGCAAAAACTCCCAGGATCACCACCGAGGCTT
>JACIWR010000323.1 GCA_014360845.1 Anaerolineae bacterium | reverse complement strand
TACCCGCCGCCTCGGACTGTCCCGCAGTGCAACTGCGGGACAGCGAAAGGCACAGCGTGCTGCACTCCTACAAGGTGCAAACTCGCCCCAAAACTGACGTTGACTCTTCCCAAGCATTCTGAGCGGAGCACAGCGGAGTCGAGGAAGGCTTGCGGAGCGGTTGGCATCCTTCGACTGCTCAGGGTGTTGACAAAAAATCATTCTGCCTTTATACTTGGGATGTGAACATCGCTGGCTAACGCAAATCTCCTCACCGTTTCGGCTCTGGTTGTTATCAATAAGGGAGAGTGCCCGATGGAAATCGAATATCCGGACATTCTGGCGGAGTACGTAATGGCTCAGGACCGTTTGGAGAACAACGGCCTGCAATTCGTCTGTCAGATGGAGCCGCACACCGTTGCCCCTGGCGAGTTGACCTCTCTGGTCCTCTACCTGCAAAACGCGCTGAACGTCCCCTTGCAGGTGACCATCCATGTGCACCGGCCCACTACGAAAGAGCTGCATCGCCGGCGTGCCGATGCTCTTCCCCTGGCCAATTTCACCATCTACCAGCCGGAGATGTCCTTGGCCATGGAACCCGCGGAGATGGGCGTGCTGCGCATCCCCTTACAAATTGACCCCGCCACGGAACAAGGCGAATACGGCATCCGTTGCTCCCTGACGGTCACAGCTAAAGAGCGAGGGGCTCGCATCCGCCCCCGCGAAAGTCAGGGCCGCCTGGGCCAGACCATCCTGAAAGATACGGTGGGGTTGGGTCTGGCCGCTGCTGTGGGAGTGGGTTACATCAGCGTGCCCGCGGAGCAGGTCACCGCCAACATCACAGTGGCCGGGGCCGCTGAGCAGCCCGCCGAAGTTGATTTGGAGCCCTCTTTCGTCTCCTTATGGATGCAGGACGAGTTCACCTTTCAGCAGAAGGCGTTGCAAGAGATAAACGACCGGCGCATCCACATTCTGGAGCAGCTTCAGATAGAGCCGATGTACGTGGCTCTGCTGGAGGAGAGTGAGGCAGTGTTCAGGGCGATGGATGTGCCTTTGCGGGTGGGCGAACGCATTTTCCTGTCCAAAATCCTCACCTACACCGCCCAGTACTTCCTCGAGGACATCAATCGGCAGGATGCTTTGTTGATCCCCATCTGGGCCGATGCCTTGCGCGACGAGCTATCCACCAGTGACTACTTGACCGTGGTCACCCAGTTCGGCTACGAGCGTTTGCTGCGCTTGTCCATCGCCATGGGCTTTGCCCTGGTGAACAAGGCTCTGGGCCGGGAGCCGTGGACGGTGGAAGAGCAGAGAGCAGTGGCCGATTTGGTGTTGGACTGTGCTGGTCAGGGGGAACCGCTGCCGATTGAATTCCTGTATCTGCCTCTGCTGTTGGGCGGCCTGGTGATCGCGCACGAAGTGGTCATGCCCGGCGAAGACGTGGGATACAGCCTGCAACTTCTGGCCCGAGACAAAGAGGCACGAGCTGCGGCCTTCGACGAAGAGCTGCAGGAGTTGAATCAGATTTTCGATGCCTTGTTCGCATCCGCCCAGCAGCGCTGAGTTACTGCTCCGTCCGGACCCGCCTGGCGGCCATGAATTGCGCCTCGAGCTCTGCCCGTCGCTCGCTGGCGGCTCGTCGGGCTTCGTCTACAATTTCCTGGAGTCGCTGGCGGATCGTGCTCACAGTCTCCGACCCTGATTGGGGAGCGAAAAGCAGAGCCACTCCTGCACCGACCAGTCCCCCGAATAGCAATCCCAACGCGAAGTTGAACACCTTACGCATGCTCTTCTACCTCCCTTTGAATACGTGTTGATCGTGGGTCAATTGCGCTCAATAATAGCACAACTTGCATTCATTGACAAGCCCCGACCGGTGTCGTCGAGACGGTACCCTGCCGACGAGGTTCGGGGAATCAAAAAACTCAACGAGGTGATTTGTGTTCAAGGACCGTTTGCGTAAACTCGTCAGTCTGCTATCTACCTGGAAAATAGATGGCGTGGTGCTCGTGCCGGGGCCGAATCTACGCTATCTCACCGGCATCAATATGCATACCAGCGAACGCCCCACCCTGGCTTTTTTCCCGGCTCAGGGCGCACCAGCCCTCGTGCTCCCCTTGTTGGAAGCGCAGGGCCTGCCCGAGGATGTCCGTTCCGAGGTGCATCTTTTCTCCTATACCGATGAGGAGGGTCCCCAGGACGCGGTGGCGGCAGCGGCTGCCGCCCTGCAGTTGAGCGGCAAGCGCCTTGGCGTGGAGTTCCTGCACATGCGAGTGATGGAATTGAAGCGTTTGGAGCAGGCTGCTGGCGATTGTCACATCCTTGCCTTTGAGGCTTTCCTGCAGGAATTGCGCGCCTGCAAGGATGAGAACGAATTGGAGGAGATGCGCCGGGCGGTGCGTATCACCGAGGAAGCTCTGTCCTCTACTATCGCTCAGGTGCGCCCCGGTCAGACGGAGCAGGAAATCGCCACGGAGCTGCGCCTGGCGATGTTCCGGGCCGGCGCTGAGGACGTGGCTTTCGTCATCACCGTTGCCGGACCACGCACAGCTTCTCCTCATGCCAGCGCCTCCTCACGTCCGGTGCAGCCGGGAGACGTGCTCATCGTGGATTGCGGAGCGGTGTACGGCGGATACGTGGCCGACATTACGCGCACATTTGCCATCGGCGAGATACCGGCGGAACTGGAGGACGTTTATGCCGTGGTAAAGGCGGCCAATGAGGCCGGTCGTGAGGCCGCTCGCCCCGGTGCCAGGGCTCAGGATGTGGACCGGGCGGCCCGTCAGGTGATCATGGAGGCCGGCTATGGTGAGTACTTCATCCACCGCACCGGTCACGGGCTGGGGTTGGAAGTCCACGAGCCGCCCTACATCGTGGAGGGCAATGAAGAACGCCTGCGACCGGGGATGACTTTTACCGTGGAACCGGGGATTTATATCCCTGGTTTGGGTGGGGTGCGCATTGAGGATGACGTGGTGGTGACCGTTAGCAGCTCGGAGACCCTGACCACCCATCCCCGTGATTTGATTCACCTGTAGGACGGGTTGGGAGGGCACACTGCCGTGAAACAGGCGGTGCTGGTTGGGATGGGGGAGGAGAGACCTTACCCGTTGCTTCGGACTTTTCTTTTTCCCTTATCCGTGGTAAAATATCGCTCATCATAGAATGGCCCGGCGTGGCCGTGTCATTGTCCTCGGGGGCCGAGGGGGGAGTCGGTGACAAATCAAGACGCGAAATCTACCGGCCCGACGCGCATGAAGGCGGGATGGCATGGGTGTGGGCTGGTGACTATCGTGTTGGCCATGACAACCTGCCTGCTGCTTGTTCTCTGCGGGGCTAATGGCAGCTTGCTCCTGGCTTTTGCCTCTCAAATTGCGCGCGGGCCGCAATTAACCTCTTCTCCGGATTTACCTGCTACTTCCTTTGCCGTTGACCAGCCTGCTCCACCGTTGTCCCTGCCCAATCTGGAGAGCCAGTTGGTGGCGCTTTCCGCGCACCCAGGAGAGGTGGTTTTACTCGTCTTCTGGACCACGTGGTGTGCACCTTGCCTGGAAGAGCTGGAGCACATTCAGTCCCTCTATGACTCCGGGCCTCCGGGCTTAGTCGTCATCACCGTATGTCAGGAGGCCCGTGACACCGATTACGTGCGCGCTTTTGTCCGCGAACATGGCTGGAGCTTCCCCGTGCTTCATGATCGGGAATTGATTACCGTGCACGCATACCAGGTGAGGGCCGTGCCGCGCACGGTGCTGATTGATTCCGAAGGGATGGTGCGCTACAACCACGTCGGCTACGGCCCTGGCGATGACGCGCAGTTGCGCGTGGCTCTCGATGCACTGCTGCCCGCTGCCCGGCGGGGAGGTGACTGATGAAGACCCAGCGCCCCTGGCTGCGGAGCGTGGCGCTTTTGCTTTTGTCCGTGAGCGCTATCGTTCTCGGCCTTCTCCTCGACCAGTGGATGATTACCTGGGTCAACGCTACTCTGTTGTGTCTGTCGTGCATCGGCATCCAGTGAAGCACGCCCCTGGATCATTTTGGCTTCCCCGACGGTGATCCTATGAAGCGACTGTTCAACCTGCTCCTGCGTATACGCCGCTGGCCTGTGCAATTAGCGTCCTTCCTGGTGATGAACTCCTATTTCACCCAGGGCGTGACCAAGGGCCTGCCCTGTCCGGGATTCAATTGTTACGCCTGCCCGACGGCTATCTTCGCCTGTCCCGTGGGCAGTTTGCAGCATTTCGTCATTATCCGCGAGATTCCGTTTTACGTCTTGGGCGTGGTGGCCTTCGTCGGTGCTTTAGGGGGACGGGCGGCCTGCGGCTGGCTGTGTCCCTTTGGTTTTCTGCAGGAGCTGATGTACAAATTGCCGCTGCCCAAGTGGCAATTGCCCCCGCGCCTGGGCTGGCTTCGTTACGTTTTTATCGCCATCCTGGTGGTGGCCATCCCTTACATCACCCTGGAACCGTGGTTCTGTAAGCTCTGCCCTCAGGGTACGCTGGAGGCAGGAATCCCCCAGATTTTCTTGCTGCCGGAGTTGCGAGCGCTGATCGGTTGGCTGTATGGGCTTAAAATCGCCATCCTGGTCGCTTTCCTGGCCTGGATGGCGGTGAGCAAGCGGCCCTTCTGTCGCTGGGTGTGTCCCCTGGGAGCCATCTGGTCGCCCTTCAACCCGGTGAGCGCTGTCCGCCTGGAAGTGGATCACCAAACGTGCATCGAGTGTAACCGCTGCCAGCAGGTCTGCCCGGTGAACATCCGCATCCACGAGAACGCCGACGCTATCGAGTGTGTGCGCTGCCTGGAGTGCGTCCGCGTCTGCCCCGTGGATTGCATCCACATCACCGGCGTCTGATGGCCGTGCCCCCTTGCTGCAATACCTGCGCCCTACGCGCTTGCGTAAATCCCCCTTCGGTGATAAACTAGGGTCTGCGTTAAACTATCAGTGCAGTTAAGTGCGTGTTTTAGCTACAAGCCGCCCCAAGTAGGTCGGGCCCGTGGCCCGACGCGGATGCGGCGGGGCATGGCCCCGCCCTACTTGAAGTTATTGAGAAGATGCGTGCCTGCGTTTCAAGAAAGGGATGGCGATGGCCTCACAGGTCTTGTATCGCAAATGGCGACCCCAGACATTTGAAGAAGTCGTGGGCCAGGAGCACGTGACCCGCACCCTGCGCAATGCCTTGCGCGA
>JACIWR010000322.1 GCA_014360845.1 Anaerolineae bacterium | reverse complement strand
CGATCTCGCGGAGTTCAACTCCGCGAGATCGTCGTAGGTCGGGTTGGTAGCCCGAGCACCGCCTGTTGCACGGCGGTGTCTCCTCCCGCCCAGCTGTCCTGGACGGTTGTGGTATTAGCGCTTGGTGCTGAATTGTGCTATACTATTCGCCAATTTCACCGCTGTGTGAGCACAATGAACAGAGGCTGAGGACAATGTATGCTTTGCTTATCGAACGCGACCCTGACGAGATGGCGGTGCTTTCCCTGGTGCTCAGGCGCGCGGGCCTGGCCGTGACGGCGGCTAATGATTTCGAGAGCGCCATGGAATCCTGGCTAGAAAGGCCCGCCGACTTCATCTTGCTGGCCGTTGAGGGCGCGGACCCACTCGCGCAAGTGCGCCGCGTCCGGGCTCAAACGGAAGTGCCGCTGGTGGTGGTACTGAGCGATGTGGAGGAGAGCGTTCATTACGAATTGCTCGAATCGGGGGCGGATATAGTCATCACCCGCCCTTTCAGCGCGCGCTTGCTTATCGCTCAAATACGGGCGCTGCTGCGTCGGGCGAGCGGCGTACCCCTGTTTACCCTTCCCACTTTGAATCTGGCGGGTTTGAGCCTCGACCCGGCGACTCGTGTGGTGCAGGTGACTGGTCGTCCCCCACGACGGCTAACGCATCTGGAATTTCGCCTCCTGTATACGCTGATGATCAACCGGGATCAGGTCATCCCCGTGGAGACCATCATCGAGAGAGTGTGGGGATTCAGCGGGGAGGGTGATCGCAAACTCGTGCGCGGGTTGATCAGCCGCCTTCGGGCCAAGATAGAAGAAGACCCACGCAACCCTCGCTATGTTCTCACCGAACCGGGTATCGGCTATTATTTTCGCGCGGAGACCGAATAGTAGGGCGTCTGTTATTGCGAACCGAAGGCGCAGCAAGCTCCCGTCGCTGGGGGATTGCTGCGCCTTTTGCTATTAAGTATGCGTTTCAGCTACAAGCCGCCCCAAGGTCGGGCCCCTGGCCCGACGCGGATGCAGCGGGACATGGCCCCGCCCTACTCGGCGTTCTCTGCGGTTAAAAAGGGAGCCAGAATCGCATTAGCACGATTGGGGGAGACCACCGGAGGGCCAATGTTGCAAAATTGATATGTATTGCTCTTAAATGCGACGCTTTTTACACCCTTTTTCCGACGTCTTTTGTACAGCATTCTCCTACAATGGCATTCGCAAATGAGCCAGAAGGATTAGCTCAAGGAAAAAATGAGGAGGAAATGAAATGGCTGTCGCATTTTGTCCCGATTGTGGACACCGGATCAAGCTGGGCGCTGGCACCAGGGAGGGCCAGTTGATCATGTGCCCGAACTGCGATGCAGAGCTGGAGGTGATCAGCTTGAATCCACCCGAACTCGACTGGGCCTACGTGGAACCGGAGGAGGAAGAGGAAGACTGGGATTACGAAGACGAAGAAGATGAGATGGATTGGGATGAGGACTAAATAGGTCTCGCCCGATTGATCTTGTCTAGCCCGGAGCCCTCCCGCCCTCGTTGGCAAGGGGAGGGCTCTATTAATGAAAAGCAATTGAGAAGGAGTTAAAGGCAGCGATGAACGAAAAAAGGAGTGAATTCGAGGACCCCCCTGGACATGGGAGGCCGCCCCACCCCTGGGAAGAAGTGCCTCCTGAGCAGTGGAACGATTGGCGCTGGCAATTGACCCACCGCCTGAACACGGTGGAGGAGCTGGCGCAGGTCATTCGCCTTACCCCGGAGGAAGTGGCCGCCCTTTCTGCCCCTGACCACTTCCGCGTTGACATTACCCCCTATTTCGCCAGTTTGATGGACCCGGATAATCCTGCCTGCCCCATTCGGCGGCAAGTTATTCCTACCTTGCAGGAGTTGCTCCCCTTCCAGGCCGAGATGGTTGACTCCCTGGCCGAAGAAGCCCAATCCCCCGTCCATGGCCTGGTACATCGTTATCCCGACCGCGTGCTCATGCTGGTTACCACTCAATGTGCCAGCTACTGCCGCTATTGCACTCGCAGTCGCATCGTGGGCGATCCTCATGCTCAATTCAGTCAGGCTGATTATGAGCGGCAACTGGCTTATATCGCGGCCAATCCCCAGGTGCGTGATGTGTTGCTCTCCGGTGGTGACCCGCTTATCTTGTCTCAGCGTGTTCTGGAGAGGCTGTTGAGAAGGCTGCGGGACATACCCCATGTGGAGATTATCCGCATCGGGACCCGGGTGCCCGTCTTTCTGCCCCAGCGCATCACAGAGGACCTGGTGAATATGCTGCGGCAGTTCCACCCGTTGTGGATCAATGTGCATTTCACCCATCCTAAAGAAATCACCCCCGAAGTGGAGGTGGCTCTGGCGCGCCTGGCGGACGCCGGTATTCCGCTGGGCAGTCAGACGGTGCTTCTCGCGGGCATTAATGATTGTCCCAATGTGATGCTGGCTCTGGTACGCCAGTTGGTGAAGAATCGGGTGCGTCCCTATTACATCTACCAGTGTGATTTGGTCCACGGTGCCGGGCACTTCCGTACCCCGGTGGCCAAGGGGATAGAGATCATCGAGTTTCTGCGGGGACACACTTCGGGTCTGGCCGTTCCCACTTTCGTCATTGATGCGCCGGGGGGCGGCGGTAAGGTGCCCATCGAGCCTAACTACCTGTTGAGTATGTCCGACAGCCGTGTGGTGGTGCGCAACTATGCGGGTTTCATCAGTGCTTATGTGCAGCCGACGGATTACAAGCCCCACGATCAGACAAGGTGTCCCTACTGCCACACACGGCGGGATGAGGGCAGTCAGGAAGGGCTTGCCGGTCTTCTGTCCGGTCGCCGCTTGACCATTGCTCCTGAAGGATGGGGTGTGAAAGGGTCAACGGAGGGAACGGAGAAAATGGTGGAAGTGGAAGGAGTGGAGGGTGAGGGAGTGTCGGCAGGGAGACCGGTGCTGCTGGGGCATCCGCTGGAGGAGTTACACCGGATGAGCGAGGAGGTGGTGAGATGAACAGGCTGCGAGTTGCTTTGCTGTATAACTTGAAGTACAATGTTCCTTTGCAGCCAGATGCACCCCCCGATGCGCTGGCCGAATACGATACCAACGAGACGGTGCAGGCCATCGAGAACGCGCTCCTCGCCGGGGGGCACGAGGTTATTCCCCTGGAGGGCGACGACACGTTAGTAGAGGCGCTCCGCGAGGCCAATCCGGACATCTGCTTCAATATCTGCGAGGGACATAAGGGGGATGCCCGCGAGGCACAGGTGCCGGCTCTGCTGGAGATGCTGGGCATTCCGTATACGGGTTCGAAGGTGTTGGCCAACGCTCTCTCCCTGGACAAGGCCATGTGCAAGCGGATATGGCGCGACAACGGTTTACCCACGGCTCCGTTCCAGGTGTTCTGCTGGGGCAATGAGCCGTTGGCGGCGGATCTCTCTTTCCCCCTCTTCGTCAAACCCCTGCGCGAGGGGTCGGGTATGGGGGTCAACAGCCGTTCCGTGGTGCACGATGAGGCCGCCTTACGCGAGCAGGTGCAGTGGGTCATCCGCACTTATCGCCAGCCGGCTCTGGTGGAGAGTTTCTTGCCGGGCCGCGAGTTGACGGTGGGGCTTCTGGGCAACTTCCTGGCCCCGGGGGAACGCCCTCCTTCGGACTTGTATGACGAAACCGGGTTCCACATCTTTCCGGTGCTGGAGATTGATGTCAGTACCGTGGCCGAGGCCGGGGGCTTGTACACCAGCCATGTCAAGGCCGATGATCCCCTGGCACCGCGCTATCTTTGCCCGGCGGACATCGAAGATGCGTTGGCCGCGGAGTTGAAACAACTGGCTGTGGCCGCCTTTAGAGCTATCGGCGCCTTGGATGTGTCCCGCGTGGACTTCCGGCTGGGAGTTGATGGCCGCCCGTACCTTTTGGAGATCAATACTCTGCCCGGTTTAAATCCCACGTATAGTGACATCGTCATCGCGGCGCGGGCTGAGGGTATGGATTACGAGACGCTGATCAACGAGATTCTGAATCTGGCCATAGAGCGCTATGGCCTTCTGTGGGACATGGGCTTTGTCCCTCGTCGCTCCTTCTGTTACTGTTAGATACGAAGTATCTTCTCAATAATTTGGGGTAGGGGCAGGTCTTGCACCTGCCCGCCTGGGCGACCGCAAGGGTTCGCCCCTACATTCTGAGAAGACACGAGACGAACTATTCGTCAGGGCAGATCGTCTTAATGCCCTGCCCGGCGCATCTGCGATCTGCTGCACGCCGAGCCATCAACCGTGAGCCATTGTAAACGGCGAAGCAACCTCCTGAAATGTGTTGAGGAGGTTGCTTCGCCTATGGCTCGCGATGATGGTCTGAACGGTTGTTGTAATTCAGCCGATGCGCTTCGCAGGGGTTATCCGGTCGAGAGGAGAATAGGGCCTCCCTGCGCTCCCCTCGGCGGGATTCTATTCGTCAACCGGGTTCCAACCCTCTAGCACAGCCATAAACTCACTGAGGACCATGGCTGTCGCTCCCCACACTTTGTGCCTGCCTATCAGGTAGAAAGGCACGTCTACGTCCTGTCCCCTGATCTTCCACCACTCGCGATGCACGGTGTGCGGGTCGCGCAGCAGGGAGAGTGGTATTTCTAACACCTCGGCTACTTCGATGGGGTCCGGTTCCCAGGCGGGGTGAAAAGGGCAAAAGGCGACGAAGGGATAGATGCAGTAGTCGCTGGGTGGCACATACAACGGGGTCAGGTCGCCGAGTACTTCTACCGAAGCCGGGTCCACGCCAAGTTCCTCCTGGGTCTCGCGTAGAGCGGTCCACGACAATGGTTCATCGCCCTCCCGTGCACCGCCGGGCAGGGAAATTTGCCCCTTGTGATTCTCCACCGTTTCTGTGCGCAGGGTCAGTGGAAAGGCCAGGTCGTGGTTCACGGGATAGAGCAGGATCAACACGCCGGCTTGATGGGGCTGGTGATGGGGACCGCGCTCGGCCAGGGTGGGTCTTGGGCGGGGGGCCATGAGCCGCTGGGCTGCCCAGCCGGGTTTAGGTCGTTGCAGAGCGAGCCGTAGGCCAGCGATAGTTGATTGCCAATGCTTCTCGTCTTTTTCTCCCCTCATCGCGCGTACTCGCCTCTCTGCTGGCTCAACTATCTTGCCCAAGCCATGGAGCCGCCAACCTGCCGCCCGCTCGGGTAGCCCGGTGG
>JACIWR010000321.1 GCA_014360845.1 Anaerolineae bacterium | reverse complement strand
GCTAAGCGCTATAGCCGCCGCCAACCTGCCCTACCTGCCGCTCTGTAGCGGCGGACGGCCCTGTCCGCGGGGAGGGCACAGCGGGCCGCCGCTACAAATCATGGCTGAGCGGCAGGTAGGCGGCTCATGGGGTTTTCCCTTATGGCGACGTCGTTCGGGAGTATCTTCTCAATAATTTGGGGTAGGGGCAGGTCTTGCACCTGCCCGCCTGGGCGACCGCAAGGGTTCGCCCCTACATTTTGAGAAGATACGTTCGGGAGATGTTCGAGGTCAAGGGGGCTAAGCGCTATAGCCGCCGCCAACCTGCCCTACTCCAAGTAATACTTAAGGAGGAACAAGCTAATGCGAGATAAACACGGTAGGCTTATCACTGTACTGATGGCCGATGACGACCCGGATGATCGGATGTTGATCCAAGAAGCGTGGGAGGAGAACCGGTTGGCCAACGGTCTGCACTTCGTTGAAGACGGCGAGCAATTGCTGGACTACTTATACCGTCGCGGGGAGTATGCTCACCTGAAGCATGAGCCTTTGCCCGGCCTGATCTTGCTCGATCTCAACATGCCCAAAAAGGATGGGCGTGAGGCATTGAGGGAGATCAAAGCTGATCCCGAACTGCGCCGGATTCCCATCGTGATCCTGACCACGTCTAAGGCCGAAGAGGACATCCTGCGCAGCTACGAACTGGGGGTGAGTTCGTTCATCACCAAGCCGGTGACTTTTGAGTCGTTGGTGAGTTTGGTGAAGACTTTGGCTCACTATTGGTTCGAGATAGTGGAACTGCCCATGGAAACCCAGTAGGCTCCGCGTGAGATGTGGGGGGACCAGGGTTCCCGGTCCGTGCCCGTACGGCGGAAATAGGTTCTTCGCTCCCGGCGTGGTGGTTATCAGGCGCGGGGCACTGAAGTTGGAGGAAGAGAATGTTTAAACCTTTGCGGCGGTGGTTCGCTCCGCCGGTCTTTGAGGACGAGGAAAAGACGCGTATCGCTACTCTGCTTAACGCCATCTTGATAGCGGGGTTGTCTCTGCAGGCGGTAATGTGCCTGGGATTGCTGGCTTTGACCCCTGATCCGCTGCCGGGGTTGGCCTCTAACGGTATGCTCATCTCCTTTTTGCTGAGCGCGTGGTTTTTGATGCGTCGTGGGCATGTCAGGTTGGCCAGCAGTTTGGTGGCCGGTGTGCTGGCGGTGTTTTTTGTCTTTATGGCTTTTATGTCCGGTGGGGTGTTCAGTCCCATGTTCAACGGTTACATCATAGTGGTGGTGATCGCGGGCATGCTCCTGGGCGGGCGTGCCGGGATTGTTTTTGCCCTGTTGGGCATTATGGCGAGTTTGACCATGCTGTGGGTGGAGGTACAGGGGCATTTGCCCCCCTCCGTGATCCCTAGTGGGTCGGTGGTGGTTTGTGTAGGAGTCGCTACTGACTTCCTGCTGGCGGCGGTGTTGTTGCATCTCGCCAGTAGCAGCCTGCACGCAGCGCTAGAACGGGTGCGGCAGAGTGAAAGTCGGTTGCTGGCCGAGGTGGCCGAGCGCGAGCGAGCGGAGGCGGAACTGCGCGAATACGCCATCAAACTGGAACGGAGCAACCGCGAGTTGGAGGGCTTCGCCTACATCGCCTCTCACGACTTGAAAGAGCCCCTGCGCAAGATTCAAGCCTTTGGCGAACGGCTGGAGGCCAGATACGGTGATGTGTTGGACGAGCGCGGGCGCGATTACCTGACACGGATGCGGGATGCGGCGGCGCGCATGCAGGCTCTCATAGAGGGGCTGCTGACCTACTCGCGGGTGACGACCCAGGCGCAGCCTTTTGTCCAGGTGGATCTCAATCGTGTGCTGCATGAGGTGTTATCGGACCTGGAGGTACGTATCGAGCAGTTGCAGGCGCGGGTGGAGGTGGGGGAGCTGCCCACGGTGGAGGCGGACCCCTTGCAGATGCAGCAGCTATTCCAGAATCTGATAGGGAACGCGCTGAAGTTTCATCGCGAGGGGGTAGCGCCGGTGGTGCGGGTGTGGAGTGAACAGTTGAACGGGAGTGAAGGGCAGTATCAGATCATGGTGGAGGACAACGGCATCGGCTTTGATGAGAAGTACGTAGATCGCATATTCCAGGTGTTCCAGCGGTTGCATGGATGGGACGAATACGAGGGCGCGGGCGTTGGTCTGGCCGTATGCCGTAAGATCGTGGAAGAGCACGGAGGGACTATCACGGCTAAGGGTGTACCGGGCCAGGGGGCGACGTTTGTGGTGACTTTGCCTGGGAGCAATGCAAAGTAGGGCGGGGCGGTGCTGTAGCGGCGGACGGCTCTTCGCCAGGGCTCAGGACAAGCCCTGTCCGCGGGGAGGGCACAGCGGGCCGCCGCTACAAATCATGGCTCGGACGGCAGGTAGGCGGCTCATGGGGTTTTCCCTTATGGCGACATCGTTCGGGAGATGTTCGAGGTCAAGGGGGCTAAGCGCTATAGCCGCCGCCAACCTGCCCTACCCGCCGCTCTGTAGCGGCGGACGGCCCTGTCCGCCAGACAAAGCGGCCACAGCGGGCCGCCGCGACAAATCATGGCTCGGACGGCAGGTAGGCGGCTCATGGGGTTTTCCCTCAAGGTGACCTCGTTCTGGAGATGTTTGAAGTCCAGAGGACTACACGCTGTAACCGCCAGCCTGCCCTACTACTACTTTAACTTTAACCAAGACAAGAAAGGAAATCAAGGAGAAATGGAGAAGAAACGATCTATCGGGCACTACACAGCTACTATGGCTACCATAGCCGTCATCTTGATGACAGCGGTCTTTCTCTTGACCGGCTGTGGAAGAACGGGTGAAGTCCAGCCTGT
The DNA here is from genome assembly GCA_014360845.1 of Anaerolineae bacterium. Lineage (GTDB taxonomy): Bacteria > Chloroflexota > Anaerolineae > JACIWR01 > JACIWR01 > JACIWR01. The sequence continues at coordinate 2,387 of JACIWR010000321.1, read as the reverse complement.
CCCTGATGAGACGCCGGCGGTGCAGAACATCGGAGTCCCTGCGAAAAAGTTCAAGGTGTTGCACATCATGAGCTACCACGCCGACTGGGCATGGAACCAGGACCAATTCAACGGGTTCAAGGAAGCTCTGGAGGGGCTGGATGTTGAGTACCGGGTTTTCGAGATGGACACCAAACGGCAAACCTCGCCGGAGTGGATTGAGAAAGTCAGTCAGGAGGCCAGGGACCTCATTGATACCTGGCAACCGGACTTGGTCTATACCAATGACGACAATGCTCAAGCATACGTCGCCAAGTATTACGTCAATGCAGAGATACCCTTCGTCTTCAGCGGTGTGAACGCGGCGCCCGAGACCTACGGTTTCGTAGGGAGCGCTAACGTCACCGGGGTGTTGGAGCAGGAACACTTCGTCGAGACGGTGCGTTTGCTAAAAGAAATCGTGCCAGAGGTGAAGAAAATCGCGGTCGTCGTGGACGATAGCCCCATGTGGGACCCCGTCCTGGCGAGGATGAGGGAGAAGCAGAGTCAGCTTCCCGATGTGGAGTTCGTCAGTTGGGATGTTATCCTCACCTTTGAAGAGTTCAAGCAAAAGATGACCGAGTACCAGACCACGGTGGATGCCGTGGGCTTGATCGGCATCTTTAACTTCAAAGACGAGAACGGCGAGAACGTCCCTTATCAGGACGTGCTACGTTGGACGGCGGAGAACAGCAATCTGCCCGACTTTTCCTTCTGGGGAGACCGGATCAAGTATGGAACCCTTTGTACGGTGACGGTGTCTGGCTATGAGCAGGGATTGGCGGCGGGGAAGATAGCCCGAGGCATTCTGGTGGAAGGGAGAAGCCCGGCCAGCTACCCCATGGAACCAACGGTCAGGGGCGAACCCATCGTCAGCCTGGCCAGGGCGAATAAGCTGGGTATCAAAATCAAGAGCGACATCCTCCTCACCGCCAAGGTTGTGGAAAAGTTCGAGTGGGAACAGTAACTTTGCGGTAGTTGGCTGGTTGACCATCCTCCCGCAGACTGTGGCGGGAGAGCTCCGGAAGCGGTCGCGAGCTATTCCGTTTCGGGTCTGGGGGAGGATGGCGACACTGGCGTGCCGGGGGTGATGTTGAGCTCGTGGTACTGAGTAGGGAGTTGTTGAATGAGGAGAGGGGTGGTCATGATGGGACTGAGTGTGCGAGTCAAAGTCGTGCTCATTGCGGTGGTAATTTTGTTCCTGGCCATCGCAGCGACTTCTCTAACCAGTAGCTATGTTTTCACCAGAGAGTATTCTCGTGCTCTTCAGTCGGAGGCCCTGGTCATTGGGCAAACTTTGAGACTCCAACTGGACAAGTTGTTGAAACTGGGGATAAGGATAGAAGACCTGGTGGGTTTTGAGAAGCAATGCCAGGATGTGGTCAGCGAGTATGAAGAGATCTCATACGCCATGGTGGTAGATGATGAGGGAAAGATATTGTTCCACAATGACCCGACTCAGCATGGCAAGATGCTGACGGATGCGGCAATGCTGGAGGCTGTGCAGAGCGCCCAAGATGTTATTCAGGTTTATACGGAACAGGGACATGAATACTACGATATTATCATTCCGGTTTTTGGTGACCATGGCGAGCATATCGCCGCGGTGAGGATAGGATTCCCTGTAGCACTCATAGCTCAGAAGACGCGAAGGTTGCTGGTGTATTCCTTTGGAGTGGCTTTCGTCTCCCTGGCTTTGGCGACGATCCTGCTGGTTGTTGCTCTCTCCGCTTGGGTGAACAAACCCCTGAAGGAATTACTGACCGTTATCCGCGAGGTGCGCGCGGAGGGAACGGCGGGGTTGACCAGAAGAGTGTCCATCAGCTCGAAGGATGAAATAGGACAACTGGCTTCTGCTTTTAACCAGATGATTGGTGAGTTGGAGCGGTCTCAGGAGCAGATAAGAGGATATACTCTGGAGCTGGAGGCCAAAAACGAGCAACTCCAGCGCGACATTCTCGCGCGCCAGCGAGCAGAAGAGGCGCTACGCCAGGCTCGTGATCAGTTGGAAGAACGAGTCAAGGAGCGAACCGCCCAGCTTTCGGAGGCCAATGCGCGGTTGAGACAGGAAGTAGCCGAGCGCGAGCGAGCGGAGGCGGAACTGCGCGAATACGCCATCAAGCTGGAACGGAGCAACCGCGAGCTGGAGAGCTTCGCCTACATCGCCTCTCACGACCTGAAAGAGCCCCTGCGCAAGATTCAAGCCTTCGGTGACCGATTGGTGGCCAGGTACGGCGAGGTGCTGGACGAGCGCGGGCGCGATTACCTGGCGCGGATGCAGAGCGCGGCGGCGCGCATGCAGGCGTTGATAGATGGGTTGCTGGTCTACTCGCGGGTGACGACCAAAGCGCAGCCTTTTGTGGCAGTGG